>NZ_MRCT01000099.1 GCF_002208625.1 Methanobrevibacter sp. 87.7 | reverse complement strand
TTATTAAATGAGTAAAAAATTATATTTTTATTTTTATTTAGGATTAAAATAAGTTTTTTTTAAATATTTTATTTGAATTTAAGTAATTAAATTTTTTACTTTATTAAAAAATAAAAAATAATTTATAGTAATTATAACTTTTCATTACTATATTTAATTATTTTATTTAATTGTTCTTTAGCACTTCCATCTTCTACTAATTTTTTAGAAAGTTCTACTCCTTCTTTAAGATTTTTAACTTTGTCTGCAACATATAGCATAGCAGAAGAATTTATTAAAGCTAAATCTAATCTTGCTTTATTTTCTTTTGTTTCTTGCTTATTATCTAAAATATCTTTAATTATTTGTACATGTTCTTCTAATGTATCTGGTGCTTTTATGTAATCTGGATTTACAGTTTCACATCCAAAATCTTCTGGACTTATATATTTAATTTCAATTTTTCCATGATCAATAAATGCTACTTTTGTTTTTCCAATTATTGAGATTTCATCCATTGCAGGATTTCCATTTTGATCAAAACCATGTACAATCATTGCACGTTCTCTTCCTAAATTTACTAATACTTTAGAAATATCCTCAATAAGTTCTGGATCATATATTCCCATCATTTGTGCATTTAAATTTGATGGACAAATTAATGGTCCAAGTAAATTAAATACTGTATGTGTATTTAAACTTTTTCTTATTCCCATTACATTTTTTGTAGCAGGGTGATATATTGGAGCAAATAAAAATCCATAATTACAATGTTCTAATGAATTTTTATTAACTTCTGGTCCTGCAGTAATATTTACACCTAATGCTTCAAGTACATCTGCACCTCCACATTTACTACTTACACTACGGTTTCCATGTTTTGAAATTTCTGCTCCACCACTACTTGCAATAATTGATGCTGCAGTACTTACATTAAATGTTTTGAAAGTATCTCCACCAGTACCACATGCATCTAACATATAACCTTTAGGTTTATAATCAACATGTTGTCCATGATCTCTCATAGATTTTGCAAATCCTGTGATTTCAGGTATAGTTTCACCTTTAATTCTAAGTGCAATTAAAAATGCTGCTATAATGTTATCATTACATGTTTCATTTATCATATCATCCATACAAGCATATGCTTGCTCTTCAGTTAAATCATTTTGTTGATCTATTAAATCTTCAAATATTTCAGTAATCATATAATCATCATTTTATTCTTTTTTAGTAGCTTTTTTCATTGAATTAACATATTTTCCAATGTCTTTCAACATTTTTTCTTTATCATCTAAATTGTCTGCAATAATGTTTATAATTGCACTACCTACAATTGCACCATTTGCACCAGAACTAATAACTTCTTTAACATGTTCTGGTTTAGAAATACCAAATCCAACACATAATGGCATATCTGTGTGTTCTCTCATTCTTTTAATCATGTCTGTAGTATTATGTTCTACTTTATCTCTTGCACCGGTAGTTCCCATAACAGATACAGTGTATATAAATCCTCCAGCATAATCTGCAATTAATTTTAATCTTTCATTTGTTGTACTTGGTGCAGCAATAAATATTTCTTCTACTCCATATTTTTTAGATGCTTTACGTACATCTATTGATTCTTCTGGAGGTAAATCTGCTACAAGAACTGCATTTACTTTAAGTTTACTTAATCTTTCATAGAATGCATCAATACCATATTTATAAATAATGTTATAGTAAATAAGTAAACCAAATGGTTTATCTGTATATTCTCTTAATTCTTCAAGGAATTTAAAACATTTTTCTATGGTTGTTCCTGATTTAAATGATCTAATATCTGCATTCTGAACAGTTATACCATCAGCTACTGGATCACTAAATGGAAACCCTATTTCTAATGCATCTGCACCATTATCTAACATTGTTTTAGCGATTTCTATTGATGTTTCATAATCAGGATCTCCTACAACTAAGAATGGTATAAATATTCCTTCATTTTTAGCTTCTGCTTCTTTAAATGTTTCTTCATATGTTTTCATATTCATTGTATTAACCTTCCTAATTGTATAATTATACTTCTACTCCTAATTCTTTAGCAACAATGTTCATATCTTTATCTCCTCTTCCGGAAAGATTTACAATTATTGTTTTGCCTTTATTTTTTTCTTTTTTAGCATATTTAATTGCATATGCAACAGCATGTGCACTTTCAAGTGCTGGAATAATTCCTTCAACTTCACATAATGTTCTAAATCCATTAAGTGCTTCTTCATTGTTAACAGATACATATTCTGCACGGTTAATACTATCTAAATATGCATGTTCTGGCCCTACACCAGGATAATCAAGTCCTGCAGATACACAACTTGCTTGTTCAATTTGTCCTTCATCAGTTTGGAGAACTTTTGATAATGCACCATGTAATATTCCATCACTACCATTTTCAATAGTTGCAGCATTTTCATCAGTATCTGCACCTTTTCCTCCACCTTCAACTCCAATTAAATCAACATCTTCATCATCTATAAAACCTGAAAATATTCCCATAGCATTACTTCCACCACCAACACATGCAATAACAGTATCTGGAAGTTTACCTTCAATTTCTAAAATTTGTTTTCTTGCTTCTTTTCCAATTACACTTTGGAAATATTTAACCATTGTTGGGTATGGATGTGGTCCCATTGTTGTACCTATAAGATAATGGGTTGTATCAACATTTGAAATCCAATCTCTGAATGCTTCATTAATAGAATCTTTAAGAGTACAACTTCCTGCATCTACTGGAATTACTTCAGCTCCAGATAATTCCATTCTAAATACATTCATTTTTTGTCTTTCTACATCTTTTGAACCCATGTAAATATTAACATCTAATCCTAATTTTGCACCAATAACTGAAGTTGCAATTCCATGTTGACCTGCTCCAGTTTCTGCAATAAGTCTTGTTTTTCCCATATATTTTGCAAGTAATCCTTGTCCTATAGCATTATTTATTTTATGTGCTCCAGTATGTAACATATCTTCTCTTTTAAGGTAAATTTTACATCCTAATTTTTTAGATAAATTTTCTGCATAGTATAATCCTGTTGGTCTACCTGCAAATTCTTTTAAATATTTATTTAATTCTTTTTTAAATTTTTCATCATCTTTATATTTGTAAAAAGCTTCTTCTAATTCTTCAATAGCAGGCATTAATAATTCTGGAACATATGTTCCTCCATATTTACCAAATTTTCCATTATATTTCATTATTTTAACTCCTATTTTCTAATTTTAATTTTTATATATTTTAGTTAATTTTGATTTAATTAAAGATTTTATTTTAATTTATAGCTAAATATTAAATATCATATTTTAATTTTTATTTTAATTTTTTTATTTAACATATTTAATTTTACACTTAATTTAATTAAAGATTTTAATTTAATTTTTAATTAATTTAATAATATTTTTAATTTTTGATATATTCTTAATTCCTGGTGCATCTTCAACACCACTATTTACATCAATCATATCAAAATTGTTTAAATATTCAAAAATTTCTTTTAAGTAATCATAATTTAATCCACCTGCAAGTATTATATTGCATTTTGGGTTTTTATTTTTTATAATTTTACTTGCTTCTACTGCAGTTTCAATTGGTATATGTTTATTATTTCCTCCAGTTAAACCATCTTTAATATAATCAAGTAATATATTATCTACATACTCTGAATAATCTTCTAAATTATTTTTAATATCTTGATTAATTTTATCTTTAATACCAATTACCATTGTAATATTAATTTTATTATTTAATTTTCTTATTTTCTTAATATTTTCAATACTAATATTTGAATGGAATTGAACTCTGTTAATTCCAGTTTTAATTACTTTATTGTTAACTTTTACTGGATCTTCATCATCAATAATTAAAGTTAAGTATTTTTTACTTTCAAGATTATTAGTTAGTTTATTTATATTATCAATACTTTGGTAACGTTTTGATCTTTTAATATTAATAAAACCTAAATAATCAATGTTTAATTTAGATAATTCATTTACAATTTTTTTATCAGTCATTCCACAAATTTTAATTTTTATAGACAATTTAAACACCTATGGTTTTAAAACTTTATTTAAATTGTTAATATACTCTTTAGTTTCATTTGGATTTTTGCCTCTAAGAAGACTAGTACCAATTAATAATGCATCTGCACCATATGATTTTAAAAGTTTTGCATCTTCTATTGTTTCAACACCACTTTCAGATATTAAATAATTATTTACATATTGTCCTAATTCTTTTGTTGTATTAAAATCAATTGTAAAATCTGCTAAATTTCTATTGTTAATTCCAATTATTTCTCCATTTATATCATTTGCATATTCAATTTCTTCTTTACTGTGGCATTCAATAACAGAGTCAAGACCAAGATCTAAAGCAATATTTCTATATTTTTCAATATCAATACCAATATTACTAATTAATAATATACAACTTGCACCTGTAAGTGCTGCTTCATAAATCATATATTCATCAATAAAAAAATCCTTTCTTAATATTGGTTTATTTGTATTTTCTACAGCTTTTTTAAGATTGTTTAAATTACTTTTGAAGTACAACTCTTCAGTTAAACATGAAATCATATCTACAGGACTTTTATCATAAATATTTATAATATCTTCAACTTTAACTGAACCTATATCACCTTTAGAAGGGGATGCTGGTTTAAACTCTGCAATAAGTTTTGTACCTTTTGTATTTTTGAATTTTTCTTTAAATCTGAATTTTTTCTCTTTTGTTGAAATAAAATCTTCTGCTTCTTTTTTAATTTCTTTTAATGGTTTTTTAGATTTTGCTTCAGAAATTAATTTTTTCTTATTTTCAAGTATTTGTCCTATTTTATCCATTTTATTACCTTTAGATTTCACATATTTAAGAAATTTTGAACTATAATATCTGAATAATGTCCACCAATAGATTCTGGATGAAATTGAATACCAAAGGTAGGATATTTTTCATGTTCAATACTCATAATAATATTATCTTTATTATATGAGGTAACTTTTAATTCTTTAGGTATTGTTTCATTATCGCATATTAATGAATGATATCTTATTATATCAAATTCTTCTGGAACTCCTTCAAATAATACTGATTTGGAATGTTTTATTCTATCTTTTTTACCATGTACTGGTGTTGCTTTTTTTATTTTTCCACCATAAGTATAAAATATACCTTGATGTCCAAGGCAAACTCCTAGTATTGGAGTTTCTTTAAATTCTTTAATTACTTCACTACATATTCCAAAATCTTCTTTATTTGTAGCATTTCCAGGTCCTGGTGAAATAATAATATGACTTGGATTTAATTTTTTAATGTCTTCGATTTCTATTTTATCATTTCTTATAACTTTAATATCTTCCTCAAATTTTCCAAATAATTGGTATAGATTATATGTAAATGAATCATAATTATCAATAAGTAAAATCATATTATCACCTAATTTATAATGTCTCCAGATTCTTCAAGAGCAGTTACAATAGCTTGTCTTTTTCTTGCACATTCTTCATATTCATTTTCTGGTATAGAATCATATACTATTCCAGCACCTGCTTGAATTTCTGCAAGTTCTCCATTTGTTGTTAATGTTCTAATTGTTATTGCAAAATCAGCATTTCCATTAAGTGAAAAGTATCCTACTGCACCACCATATGGTCCTCTTGCAAAGTTTTCATTATCATTAATAATTTTCATAGCTCTTATTTTAGGTGCTCCACTTAAAGTTCCTGCAGGGAAAAGACTCATAAATCCATCTATAGCATCTAAATTATCTTTCATTTCTCCTGTAACATGACTTACAATATGTTGTACATGTGAAAATTTTCTAATACTGTATAATTCAGGTACATTAACAGTTCCTATTTTAGATACTTTTCCTACATCATTTCTTGATAAATCAACAAGCATTAAATGTTCTGCACATTCTTTTTTATCATTTAATAAATCTTTTTCAATATTTTTATCTTCTTCAGGAGTTTTACCTCTTGGTCTTGTTCCTGCAATTGGATAAGATTCAATATTTTTATCTTCAAGTCTCATTAACATTTCTGGTGAAGATCCTATGATTTCTCTATCTCCTAATTTTATGTGATACATGTAAGGAGAAGGGTTGATTTTTCTTAAATGTTCATATAATGGTAATTTACTACCTTTTAAAATATAATGTTCTGAATTTGATAATACAACTTGGAATATTTCTCCATTATTAATTGATTCTTTTGCTTTTTTAACAATATTTATATATTCTTCTTTAGTAAAATCATCTTTTTCTTTTTTATATTCTAAAATACCATTACTATGTACTTCTTTGTATATTTTTTCAATAAGTTCTTGTCTATCTTTATTAAATGTAATATATTTACAAGTATTATTTATTCTATATTGAATTACACAGTCTAAAAATAGTCCAAATTCAAAATCAGGATATAAACTTTTATGTGTTGGTATATCTTCTATGTATTTTATTGATTCATAAGAAACATAACCTAAAAGTCCTCCATAGAAACCTTTTCCTTTAAATTCAAAGTTAGTAAGTTTTTTTAATTCTAAAAATGGATTTTCACTTTTAAATTCAATAGTTTCTTTATCTGTTTTAACAGTTATTATATGATCTTGTACTTTTATTTTAGCAATAGGATCAAAACCAACTATTGAAAATCTTGAAAGTTTTGAATCGTTTTCCATAGATTCTAAAATAAATGCATCTTTATAATTATAATATAAATTTTTAAATAAGATGAAAGGAGATTCAATATTTATTTCCTTAATTTTTGGTTTTTCTGCAATTAAATCTTTTAATTCATCTATAATATTTTTTTTTGAAATAATATCACCTAATAAACTTGATTAAATAATGTATAAGTATAAATTTAAGTATAACATATTTTTTTTAATTTTTCTTTTGAAAAATTTAAAATTCTTTTATGTTTCCTATATATTATAATACTTTAAAGTAGTATTTAAAACTTTAGTGTACAAAAATGTACATTTATATTTTTTTAGTTTTTGTAATTTAAATAAAATTAGAATATTATTAATGAATTATATCATTTAAATTAGGTTTAATAATCTTATTTTTCTAATATGAATCTATTTTAATTAGATTTCAATAAATTTTAATAAAAATCTTTATTTAATAATATTTTTATTTTTTAAATTTAACAATTGTTATGTTTCAATATATTAAATAATATTTATATTATTATAATC
>NZ_MRCT01000098.1 GCF_002208625.1 Methanobrevibacter sp. 87.7 | reverse complement strand
TAGATAAATAGAATAAAAAAGTTCCTAAAAATAAATAGATAAAAAAAATAGCTAAAAAATAGAATAAAAAAGTTCCTAAAAATAAATAAGAAAAGTAGAAAATCAAATTTTGATTGTAGAAATACGTGGTTCTACAAAACAACAAGGCCTTGCAGAAACTATTCTTACACCACTTGCTCTTTGAGGTCCAATATTTAAAAATGTTCCAAGAACAGTAGTATGAGCTTTAAGACCCATAGGACCAATATTCAATTTATTTAATTCATTAGTAATATAATTTTCAGTTTCAGATTGAGAATTAAGATTACCATAAACCATTGCTTTTAACATTAAATGACTTGCTTCATAATGACTTCTACCAATACCAATTGCAGGAATAGCTGGTGTACAACCTAACATTTTAAGTGAATCACTAAGCCATGAAATAGTTTCATTAATTACAACATTAGCATCATGCTTATGAAATACTCTAAATGTTTTAGATCTTATTTCAGGACCACCACCTAATAATAAAAGATGTATATGTATCTCATCTTCTAAATCTTCTGTATAATCATTTCGTGTACTATCAAAAGAATCTATTGAAAAAGGTGCAGTAAGCATCATTGAAGGATCATCATATAAACCTTTACTTTGATCTAATTTTTCTAAACCTTCACCTTTTACTGCCATAGGTCGACCAGGTAATTCTTTTAATCCTAATTTAATACCTTCTTTAATATCTACTAAAAAGTTTTTAGGAATTTCACGATTTTTACCTAATTCTATTAAAACATGAGGAATTCCAGTATCATCACATAAAGGAAGTCTTCGTGAATTTGCAATTTCTGCATTTTTTAACATTAATTTTAATGCCCATACAGCATTATTATTAGCTAAATTTTCTTCAGTTTTAATAGCTTGTTTAAATTTATTAATTCTATCTTCACTATATTGAGTACTAGCTTTTATAATACCTTCTTTTATTTCATTAACAAGAGACATTTTAATAACCTAAAAACAATTATATTTTCCTATAAACACAATAAATACTTTAGAAATCATTATTTTACAAAACACAATACAAAACTAAAATACCTTAAAAAAATCACTATTTTACAAAACACAATACAAACTACATCATATAAAATAAATAAAATCAAGATAATTATTTAAAATTATAATAATTTATAAAAAATAATTATTATAGCCTAAAATAATATAAAAACCACAATATGAAAAATTAAATTTAAGTTAAAATAAAATAAAAAATCTTAAAAATAAAATTAATATTAAAAAAACATCATTTTTAACTATTGACATATATATGAAATAGATAAAAAACCATGTTTTTTAAGATTTTTAAAATTTTATAAAAAATTAAATTTCAGGAATTGCTAAATCTTTAGATCCTTGTGGAGAAATTATTGCATCAGGATAATATTTATCAATAACCCTATTTACAAGACTTACTTGTTTTACTCTTTTTACTGCATCTTTTTCTGTAGTATCCCAGGAATGTGTTTTAGCAACAGATCCTCCCGTTTTAAGATAAATTGGTCCTGCAGATTTAATCATCTGTGGAACCTCATAATGACGTATAAATCCTCCAGAAGATTTTGGATTTTCAGTATGTACATCTAATGGAATATTTATAGCAGAACGTATACTTGCTAACATAGGAATTTGTAAATCTCTAACAGGATTTAATGAATTAAGTCCAATACTTTCAAAAAGTTTTGCACTAGCAGGATTTGAAACACCTGCATGAGCAGATAATTTAAAATGAGTGTTTTTTGGAATTTCCCCAGTTCTCTCATTTTAGATAATACATATAATAATCCTTCATCATATAAAAGAATTCCACGTACACCAAACTCAACTGCTCTTTTAACATCTTCAATTGCATAAACTAAATTATCAAAACCTCTAAGTCTATAAGCAATACGAGATCCTTCTTTTGTATTTGCAGTTGCACTAGTATCATAAACTGCCCTTGGACCTACAGCAAGAAATAGCTCAATTTCAGCAGAATTTGCTAAATCAACCATTTCTTTAATATCATTATCTGAAAGTAACATTATACCTTTAGTTTGAGTTACTCTATGAATAAACATATCATTTTCTTTACATGTTCTAATAACTGTCTCTAATGAATTAATAGATTGAATTCCTGGAATTTCTAACCTATATTGACCACCATCATTAAACCGTTTATTAGAAACATAATTTGCATCTTGACTTGTAATTCCTAATGTTTTTAAAAAATTTTTAGTATCATCCATCATAGAAATCATCTAATCTTAATAATTCAATTATTCAAATTAATAATCATAATAAGATATTTAAAAGCTCATTAAATTATCCAAATTAATAATCATAATTTAATAACATATTTAAAAGTTCATTCATTTCAGAAGATTCAATATAATCAATTGCATTTAATTTTTTAATAGGATATCTTGGATTAAGCTTTCTGAACTTATCAATAACTTCCCCTGGTTTTACAGGATTACGTTTATTTCCTTTAGGGAAAATAGTAGTATGTTCAAATACTCCTCCTCTAAATTTTTCATTTAATTTAACTTTAACATTTGCAGGACGTGTTCCTGCTTCAAGATTATCAAATTCTTTCTTATCATGAATATGAATTTTATCTACAAGAATCTTAATATCATGTACTTTATCATCATCAACATCATCAATATCTTTAAATAAACCATCTTGAATAAGGAAATTTACTTTTGTAAGTCCTACTTCCCCACAAACTATTGCAATAGCTACAGCATATGGTAAAGATTGTCTTAATTCCTCAGCATTAATTGGATTATAATTATCATGTTCAGATGCAGTTTTATAAGTATAAATATCAATAGCATCAATTGCAGTATAATCCTTTTTAATAATATTATTTAAATATAAACTAGATTCAATTGAAGAATGAATATGTCTACAGAAAGGATATAATTTAAAGTAAATATCCTCAATTTGAAATTCATCAGTTAATTTAAAAAGATTCCTATCAATTTTATTCTTATTAACTTCTTTAAGAGATTTATCAGAACGTATATCTCCAATTGCCCTAGCTTTTAAAAAACCTTCATCACCATCAATAATTGATTCTGCACCAGTAAAACCATTATATGCTAAGAATGCAGATAAAATTCCATTAGATGCAGCATTACCAGAATGGAATGCTTTAGCCATTGTTCCTTGATGATCAGATTCTAAAAGTCCTGCAGATTGAGTACCACATAAACCTAAACATTGAATAGTTTGATAATAATTAAGTCCAAGAATTTTACTTGCAACAGTACCTGCAACAAATGTTCCTATAGTACCTGTGGAATGGAATCCCTGATTTCTATGATTAGGATTAGCAATACTACCAAGAACTATTCCAACTTCATATCCTGCAACAATAGCTTCTATAAATTGTTTACCATTAACAGCTAGTTTATTACATAATGCAATTGCAGTAGAAAATGCAACAGTACCTAAATGAACTCTAGCAACATCATGACCATCGTCTAAATCTAAAACATGTGATGCTGTACCTAAAAACATAGCTTCACCAAGCATATTATCAGAATAAGAATGATTAATAAGATCAACAGATTTTTTCAAAATTTGAGGAGCAATTTCATTTCTTCCCCTTAAATAAACTCCAATATAATCAATAAGACATAATTCTGCTTGTTGAATAGCATCTTTACTAATGTTTTCATATTTTAAATTAACAATAAAATCCGCAAATTTTTTAACTATCATAAAAACACACTAAAAAATAAATTCAGTAAAATATGAATAAAATTAAAATTTTAAATTGTAATAATTATATTTAAATTTCATAATATATATTATTTATAAAACATTTAAACAATTAAAATAAATGATTTCTAAAAAAAAAAATTAATTATAAATAAATATTTTAAAATTAAAAATAAATGAATACTAACAAAACACCTACTAGACAATGCCACAAATCAAAAATAAATGAATACTAACAAAACACCTACTAAACAATACCTAAAATGGATTACAGTTAAAACACCAATCAATAATAAAGCAAAATACCTAAAATAAATTAATATTAACACTTATTATCTAGAATAATTAAATCAAATTATTTTTAATAATTCTTCCATCACGAATAACCATTTCAATATTATCACTATCAGATAAATATTCAATATTATCTAATGGATTTTTATCAGTTAAAATTAAATCAGCATCTTTACCTTTAGTAATAGAACCAATTTTATTATCAACGTCTAAAAATTCTGCAGCTTTAATTGTTCCTGCAGCAATAGCTTCTTTTTCACTCATTCCAATATCACAAAGACATTTAAGTTCTTTTAAATTTAAACCATGATCAATTACACCAGAATCAGTACCCATAAGAATATTAACTCCTTCCTCATAAGCCATTTTTATATTTTCTTCATGAACTTTAACAACATCTCTTAATTTATTAATATTATCTTTATTTACTCTATAAGAATCATTTGGATTTTTATAAAGCTCTTTATGAACAATAAGTGTTGGAACAATTGAAATGTTATTTTCTTTAACTTCTTTTGCAGTTTCTTTATCAATAAAAGTAGCATGTTCAATTGAAGATACACCTGCAGCAATACAATTTTTCATTCCAGAAATAGAATGACAATGAGCAGCAACTTTAGCTCCATGAGATGAAGCTTCATCAACAATTGTTTTTAATTCTTCAATATTAAATTGAGGATATTGAGGAAAACCATTAGCACTTAATATTCCACCAGAAGCCATAACTTTAATAAAATCTGCACGTGCACCGAAACATTCTCTTACCATTTTTAGAGCATTATCTTTACCATCACCAATACATCTAGGCATTCCTGGATAAGATATTCTCATATCATGACCAGAATTTTCTGTATAATCAAAATGACCTCTTGTAATACATAATGGACATACAGAAATAAATAATTTAGGCATTGGAAATCTAAATAAGTTGGATTCATTTTTAAAACCAATATCTGCTAAACCACAATCACGTACTGTAGTAACTCCTGCATAAATTGTATCTTTAGCATTTTGAAGACCATTATAAAAGTAAGTAGATAAAGGATTCCTCATATTATCTTCATAATGAAAACCATTAGCCATTAAATGACTATGCATGTCAATAAATCCTGGAAGAAGAAATTTACCTTCACCATCAATAATTTTAGTATTATCAGATACAGAAATATTCCTACCAATATCTTTTATAATACCCTCTTCAATTAGAATAGAGGCATCCATAGGTTCATCATAAGTTGAATCAATAATAATTATATTTTTGATTAAAATTCTATCCATTTAAAACACCTAAATTAACATTAAATTAGTATTATTTAACAATATTAATATTATTTTCTATTAATAATAAATAAATCATTAAAAACTTAAAATAGTAAAATCATAAAAAAATAATTAAAATGAACTAATAAAAAACCGAGAAAATTAAATTAAATAATAAAAGACTTAAAAAAGAAAAAATAAATCAAATAAAATTAGAATAAAAAAAATAAAACAACAAACCACAAAAAAAAAAGAAAATAAAAAAAAAAAAAAAAATAAAAATAGAAAAAAATCAGATAGCCCCAGTACCCATTAATACAAGTTGAGCAATAACTGCAGAACCAATGTAAGTACCAGTAATTACGAAACAAGTAACAATTGCTCCCTTATATCCGAGTTTTTTAAATTGATCCCAATCTCTTCCAATTGAAACACCAACATAAGCAAGAAATACAGTAACAATAGATACAAGATCTACATTTTTAATATATGGTACTATATAACCTGAAAATGGTGACCATGGCATTGCAAGGAGAATACCAATTATACTTACATAAATAATTGATGAAATATGTCGTGGAACAACTCTTTCTAATATAACAGAAACAAGAGACATTGCAGATAATAATAACATTCCAATAAATGCCATTTTAAATGAATTATGAGTATGAATAGTATTTCCAACAGAAACAATGAAAGAAAATATTAATAATAATATAATCCAGTCAAAAACTCTTTTATAAGAGATTTTTGAAATCTCTTTACTCTGATTTACTTTTTTCATATCAGAAGCATCATAATTTTTTTCATCTGTAGATACAGAAGTATTTCTACCGATCTTAGGTTCTAACCATTTATATAATTTCTCAGTAAGTGGTAATCCTACAAATAAAGTAAGATATAAACCAAAACAAAATGAAATTAAATTTGAAAATCCTGCAAATGCTTCCATATTTTCAGCCATACCTGGAAATATTGCTAAAAGTGGAGCAATTGCTGCTGCATTCATACTTGCACTACCAATACCACTCGCCATAGCAAGAGCATAAGGATGTAATGGAAGAGCAGTAGATAAACTTGCAAGTAAACTAATAAAAACTGTACCAATTACAGTTCCAATAATAAAAATAGTTAATACACCACGAGTTTCTGGAGATTTAAATCCATATTTATCCATTATAATACCTAAGTTAGGTTCACGGCATATAGAACTTGTCATACCAATACTTTCTCTTTTAAAACCAAGTAAAAGTGCAATAGGTAAAGCAAAGAAAATAGTACCTAAATTACCAAATTCTTGTAACACAATAGCAGGACCTACAGTAATTAAAATATTTAATGCTTGACCACTTGAAACTGCAAGTTTTGCAAGAATTGGTGTCATAAATAACATCATAAGTCCTTCAGCAACTTTTGATTCATGATCACCAATAAAAGTAAATGGTTTTATAAGATATAAACCTAAACCCATAATCATAGCATAGAGTAAAGGCATAATAACAACACTTATAGTAGAAGTAAGATAAATCCTTTGCATTCCAATTAATTCTGAAATAATAACAATAAAAAGAATGATAATATGTAATTTATACTCTTTCCATGGTGCTTTTTTCTTCTTTTTTGTACTCTTATATTCATTCATGAAATAACCTTAAAAAATATTAAAAACCCCATATTAATAATTCAATAAGAAATAATTCAATATAGTTTAAAATAAATTTGTATTTTTTAATTTATAAACTAAACGATTTTAGGAAGAAAAATTCACATATTAGGAAATAAAAACGATATAAGTCTTAAAAAAAGAATAAAAATTCCCAAAAAGTGAATAGATAAAAAAATTAAGCAAATTTAAGTAAAAAACCTAAAATTAAAAATAAAAAAATAAAAATAAAAATATTAAATTAAAATAAATTAATTAAATGAATAAAATAATAACAATACTTAAAATAATTAAAAACAGATATTAAAAAATTTTATAA
>NZ_MRCT01000097.1 GCF_002208625.1 Methanobrevibacter sp. 87.7 | reverse complement strand
ATTTAATTTAAAGTAATATTTTTATTTATTTTTTTAAAATATTTAATTTAAAGTCTTTGTTTTTTTAATTTTTTTTGACTTGTCATATTTTTTTAAAAGATTTTAGAAATATTTATATATTATTATGACAAGATTATTACTTAGTTCTACTTGGAGGTAGAAAATTTTGATAGATGGAAAGTTAAATAAAGAAATGGGTAAAAGGATTAAAAAATTGAGATTATCTCAAAATATAAACCAATCAAGTGTAGCTGATTATTTGGGGGTAAATCAGAGTACAGTTGCAAAGGCAGAATCTGGAGATAGATCTTTAAATTTAAATTCATTAATCAAATTATCTACTTTATTTGGTTGTTCTAGAGATTATCTTCTTGGAATGACTGATGAGTATGATCCATTAAATTTTGCATTCCGTTCTAAAAATGTTGATGTAAAAGATTTAGAGGCTATTGCAGCTATTAATAAAATTGTTTTAAATATTGATTTTTTAAATGATTTAAAAGAAAATAAGGAGAATCAAGAATGAAAAGCTTAATTGAATTAAATTCACTTGCAGTAGAATTAAGAGATGAATTAAATATTAGTCCGTATTCTCCTATTGATTTATTTAACATTATACCGTCTTGTTTCACTTCCGTTACCTTAGTATTTTATCCAATGTCTGATTATACTAGTGGTATGTGTATCCGTAATGGTTGTGAAAGTGTTATTGGTATAAATTCATCTACATCTCTAGGTAGACAAAGATTTACATTAGGTCATGAGACTTATCATTTATTATATGATGAAAACTTTTCTGATGTTTTTCTTCATTTTTATTTTCATTTATTATATTATCTAAAACATCGATTGTAATTATATAACTTAGTTTATAATATTTGTCTTTAATTGTTTCTACTTTTAATTTATTTAATCTTTCTTTAGATGTCTTACTTCTTTTTTTAATTTCAATTCTACTTTTCATATTTACTTATTTATAGTAAAACATTAATAGATATATGTATAAGTATATGATTTTTAGAGGGATTATTTTTTCTAGGATTAGTTAAAATGAAAAAATTGTATATATTTGATTTTGATGGAACTCTAATTGATAGTATTGAAGATTCTATGATATGTTTTAATAAAGTTTTAAAATCATTTAATTTACCTCAATATAAGGTTGAAGATTATGATAAATTAATTTATAGTGATTTTAGAAATTTTTTAGATTCTTTAATAGATGAATACGATGAAAATGATACTCTTTATAATAAAGTAATAAGGAACTTTGTAGAAGTATATTATCATGATGAAAAACCAAATACTTGTGTCTATGATGGAATATATGAAACCCTTAATAAACTAGTTGAAAATAATATTGAATTAGCTATATGTTCTAATAAGGAATCATTTATTTTAAATGATTTAATTAATAAGTTTTTTTCTAATTATAATTTTAGTATAATTTCTGGTTCTATTGAAGGTATTCCAGATAAACCTAATCCATATAGATTAAATAAGATTGTTGAAAAAGTAGATTATGATAAAGAAGATATTTTATATATTGGAGATAAAGATACAGATATTGAAGTAGCTGAAAATGCAGGTTTAGATATAGCTTTTGTAACTTGGGGACAATCTAATAGTAAAGATTTTGAAAGTGATTATCCATTAAAATATGTAAATAATCCTAGTGAATTATTAAATATTTAATTTATCATTTTTAATAATTTATTATCCTCATAATTTTATAATTGTCTTTTTTAAGTATTTTTAAAATACTTCTTATTTTAACTATTTTTTTATTAAACTCTAAATTTAATTATGTAAAATTTATTGTTTAAGGTGTTGTTTGTTTTTAAAGTTTTTAATTATTGCGGGACTTTTTTAAGTTTTTTACTTAGAATTTAGATGATTTTTTATTTTTATTTTTTTGTTTCTAGAATAAAAAATTTTTTTTAATGATTTTTTATTTATTTAATAAAATAATATTTGTAGTGGGTATAATGTTGAATGAGGATAATGAAAAGTTAATTAATAAAAAAATTAATAAAATAATTGAAAATTCTGATGATTCAGATAATGAAAGTTTTATTACAGAATTAAAATTAAGAATATGGTCTTATGTAAATAAGATTTCAAATAATACTAAATTAGATGATGATTCAATCAATAATTTAATATCTAATGTTGTTGATGAAAAAGATTTTTCAGATAAAAAAATTGATTTCAATTATAATTGGGCTTTAAATCAAATTGTTGATAGTAAATTATGTGCAAAATGTGGAACATGTAGTGTAGTATGTCCTAATAGTATTATTGCTTTTGATGAATCACCTTATCTTAAAGAAGAATGCTTAAGAAAAGGTAATGGTATGTGTCAAGAGGTATGTCCACGTATGTCTACTGGTCAATATGAAATTAGATCTAGATTAAATCTTGATGAAAAATATTATTTCGGTAAATCAGAACATATTAAAGGTCAGTCTGGAGGATATGTTACTAATTTTCTTAAATTCTTAATTAAAGATAAAAAGATTGATGGTGTAGTTGTTGTTGGAGATGATAATTGGAAACCTGTAAGTTTAATTATAACTGATGAAGAAGGTTTAAATGATACAACTAAAAGTAAATATTCAATATCTTCTTTACAGGCAGTTCGTACTGCAGGAGAGATGGGACTTGAAAAAATTGCAGTAGTTGGACTTCCATGTCAAGTAGCAGGTTTAAGAAATATTCAATATCATCCTTATCTTTCTAAACATGATTATGAAAGAGGTAGAAATGGAAAACCTGCTAACTTACCTAAAATTGAATATGTAATTGGTCTTTTTTGTACAGAGAAATTTGAACATAAAGAATTACTTAGAGCTCTTAATGAGAGAAATATTAATATTAAAGATGTAATTAAATTTGATGTTAAAGGACCTAATTTTATTGTAAAAACTGATAAAAATGAGTTTAAAATAAAACTTAGTGAGATTAAACCTTCATCTGGATGTATGATGTGTAAAGATTTTGATGCAGAATTAGCAGATATTAGTTTTGGTGATAAAGGATCTCCTGAAGGGTACACAACAGTAATCACAAGAACTAAAAAAGGTGAAGAAATACATAACTATTTTAAATTAGAAGAAGGTGCTGAAGTTAAGGATATTAACTTTTTAAGAAACTTTAAATTAAAAAGGTTTAATAAAGAAGTTCAAAGAAGAGAAGATAATAATGAATTTAATTCTTTTTATTATCTTTGGAAATATCCAGGAGTAGGATGTGGCCAAAAAGGATTAGCATATATTAGGTTTAGAGCAAATATTGGAGGATATTATAATCCAGATACAGTATTAAAACTTGCAGAACTTACTAAAAAATATAATGCAATATTTAAAATTACTACAAGAGAAGAATTTGAAATTGAAGGTATAATATTTAAGGATGTTGAACCATTAATTGAGGAATTAAAAGAACTTGATATTGTTAATGGTAGTGAAGGTCCTAATGTAAGAAGTATTATTGCATGTCCTGGTAAAGAAAGATGTTTACTTGGTTTAATTGATACTATAAAAATAGGTCAAAAAATAGAGGATATTTATAAAGAAAAACCTGCTAATTATAAATTTAAAATTGCAGTATCTGGTTGTCCTAATAAATGTGTAAGAACTGATCTTACCGAGTTTGGTATAAATGGTGTGAAATTCCCAGTAACTAATGATAAATGTAATGGATGTGGAAGATGTGCAGATGTATGTAAAGTAGATGCTATTGAAGTTAGAGGAGATACTGCAATAACAAATTATAATCTTTGTTATGGTTGTGGAAAATGTATTCATGCATGTCCAAATGATTCAAAAAACATTAAATTTAAAGGATATTCTGTATATATTGGAGGTAAAAGTGGTAGAAAATCTGTTATTGGAAATAAAATATTCATTAAAGATGAAGATGAACTTTTAAAAACTTTAAATGCAGTATTTTATATGTATAATAAATATGCAGAAAAACCACAAAAAGAGAGATTAGCAGATACAATGAAACGTATTGGTGAAATTAAATTTTTAAATGAAGTAGAAAATTATAAAAACAGTTTATAATTTTTATTTATATTTTTTATCATTTTTTAATTATTTAATTTCAGTTTTTTAGAATTTTTTTAATTTATTTTAATAAATATTTTTAAATATTTTTTTAAATAATATATTATTATAATAAATTTTTTAAATATTATTTAAAAATCTTTTATTGTTTTTAAGGTTTTTAAATTGTTTGTGAATGTTTTGCTGTTTAAAAATCTTTTATTGTTTTTAAGGTTTTTAAATTTGTTAAAAATAATAATAATTTAAGTTGATACAATGACTTACCAAGATGATGCTGTAGTAATTGATAATGATGTTTTTAATTTGATTAAGGAAACATTTAATAAAGAATTAGAAACTAATAATCCAGAATATAGAAATAATCTTTTTGAAAAATCTAAGGATTATTTTGTTAAAACAGATGATGGTTCTTATTCTATTAAATCAAGAAAGATTAATGATAAAGTTGAAACATTACATACTAAATCTGGAGCAATATCTGAAAGTTTTAAAAAATTCATAGATCCATTAAAACTTGATTATTCTAAAGATATTGCAGTTCTTGATATATGTGCAGGTTTAGGTTATAATTCTTCTGCAGCAATTTTTGACTTTTTACAAAATACTGATAATACAACTAATCTTAAAATTGATATGGTTGAAATATCTCCAGAAACACTTGCAGCAGGTTTAATTGTTCCTTCTCCAATTGCTGAACATGATATTGTTAAAAAAGCTATTGAAGATGAACTTGTAAATGATAATTTTGCATCATTACATTTAGAGGATACTAAAATTCCAGATAATATTGATATTAATGTATTTATTGAGGATGCAAGGATTTCAGTTCAAAAATTAAAAGATAATACTTATGATGCAATATTTTTAGATCCATTTTCACAAACTATGGCTCCTGAACTTTTTACTTGTGATTTATTTAAAGAATTTAAACGTTTAATTAAAGATGATGGAATTGTTGCAACATATACTTCATCTGCACCTGTAAGAAGTGGATTTTTTGAAGCAGGTTTTCATGTAGGTGAAGGTCCTGTATTTGGTCGTTTCCAAGGTGGTACTATAGCTAGTCCAAATCCAAATTCTCTTGAAAAAGCATTGAATATTAATGATGAAAGACGTATTGCTTTATCTGATGTTGGTGTTCCATTTAGAGATATTACTCTTAATAAATCTAGTGATGAGATTAATAAAATAAGAACTGATGAAAGACATGCTAAACGTCATGTAAGTAAAATTTCATCAGCAGTAAAAACTCCTATCTTTTTAGGTGAAGATATTGAAGATGCAGCATTAAAAAGAAGAGTTGAAAGAAATCTTGCAAAAGTTAATATTCCAGGGATTCAATCTAAGGAAGCATATTATATAATAGAACCTCAAAAAGATTACACTATTGAATCTAATGATAATCATAATTCAAGATTAAGAGTTTATGAAATGAATAAACGTTTACAAGAAGTTATTAATAATAAATTTAAAGGTGAATAACATGGCTAAAGATGATATTTGTATTTCTGGAGTATTTAGTGATGAATTTATGAAAAAATACACTAAATTTTCTAGTTTTAATGAAATGAAGAAAAAATCTCCATTTAATGATAAAGCAACTGCAGATTTATTTAATAATCCAGAATGGGATACTTTTGTTAAAAGAACTACAAAATTTAAAGATTGGCAAGAGATGTTAATCACTTCTGCAAACCAAATACTTAAAGAACATAAAATTTAGGTGATTATTTTGATTTTTTATTTTTCTGCAACAGGTAATTCTAAATATGTCTCAAAATCTATTGCTGATACTACAAATGATAAGATAATTGATATTATTAATATTGAAAATTATAAATTTAATTTAGAAGATAATGAAAGTATTGGATTTGTATTTCCAACATATTTTTGGGGAGTACCTCCAATTATGCTTGATTTTATAGATAAAGTAGAATTTTCTAATTATAATAATAATTATGTTTATTCAATATCTACTTATGGGTACTAGTCCTGGAGCTAGTGGTGATTTTATAAATAAACATTTAAATAAAAAGAATATTGAAGTAAATGCTTATTTTAGTATTATAATGCCTGATACTTGGACTCCTATGTTTGATTTAACTGATTCTAATAAAATTAAAAATACACTTGAAAAATCTACTGAAGAAATAAAAAATATTATTCCTAAAATTAAAAATAAGGAAAATGGAAATTTCATGGATAAAAAGAAATCTTATTTAATATCTAAAATAGGATATATATTAGTTTATAATAGAGGAATGAGGAAAACTAAGAACTTTGGAGCAAGCAATGATTGTGTTTCTTGTGGAAAATGTGAAAAATCTTGTCCTATAAATGCTATTAAAATAATTGATAATAGACCAAGATGGATTAAGAAAAAATGTCTTGCATGTCTCAGATGTTTACATAGATGTCCTAATTTTGCAATACAATATGGTACAAACACTATAAAACATGGCCAATATCTTAATCCTTATGTTGATATAGAATAAGAAGATTATACTTTAAAAATACTTTTTTCTATTTATTGAATATTGTATCTTTTTCAATTTTTATTGTATATTTTTAGTATTTTGTTTAATATTTTTTTATTTTTTTATTCTATATTTTTTTATTTTTTGAAAAAATTTATATATTACACATGTATAAATTAATTTATTATAAACTTATTTATTAGTGAGGTTTTGTTAATATGGAATTTTGTCCAGAATGTGGTGCTATGTTAATTCCTGATAAAAATCATAAATTAAAATGTAAATGTGGTTATGAAAATGATCTTAGTAAAAAAGAAGTAAAAGATCAATATCAATTCGAAGGAGATAGGAATCCTAAACAAGATATTCCAATTATAGATCAAAAAGACAATATGTTACCAACAACTAAGATTAAATGTTATAGGTGTGGTGGTACTGTTGGTTATTGGTGGACTCTTCAAACAAGATCTGCTGATGAGGCTCCAACTTATTTTGTTAAATGTGCTAAATGTGGTAATACATGGCGTCAAAGTAATTAGTTAACTTTTTATTTTGAAATTTAACATTTTTAATTAAATTTTATTTCTTTATTTTTTTTATTTTATTTTTTTCTTTTGTTAGTTTATTTTGTTTTTTTATTTTTTCTTTTGTTAGTTTATTTTGTTTTTTTATTTTTTCTTTTGTTAGTTTGTTTTTTTATTTTATTTTGGTTTTATTATTTTTTAATATTTTATTTTTATTTTATCTAAAAATTTTTATATTAAGATTTAAAGAAATAATAT
>NZ_MRCT01000096.1 GCF_002208625.1 Methanobrevibacter sp. 87.7 | reverse complement strand
AGATTATATATAATGATTATTTATTAAAAAAATAAATTTAAAGATATTATTTTTCAATTATCTCCTTAAAATTTTCTTTATTTAATTTAAATAATTCATCATCACTCATGTCTACTCCAATAAGTAGATTTTTTTCTTTTAATTCTTTAATTACATTATTAATACATTGTTTATTAGGTCCACTTATTAATTGAGAGTGTGTTCCACTACTTAATACTTCAAATGATTCTTGACTATTTAATCTTTCTTTTAGTTGTTCTTTGAGATCTTCTTCAGTTTTTATAGAAACTTCTCTTTTAAATGGTTTTTTGATGCCTGGAAGGTGGTATTCAACACTTTCAATATTACATCCATTTTTTAATATAATTTTTATTTCTTCTTCAATGAATTCTTTTTTATTTATATCTGTAATCCTAATAAGGTATGGTTCTATTGCAGCTAGGAATAAATCTAATCCTCCACTTGTTTCTGGAGAAATTACTTTATTTGCACCTGCATTGTATAATCTTTGGATATTCTCTTTTTTACTAGCTCTTGATATAATCCATGCATCTGGTGCTTTATCTCTTAAACTTAAAACAATAAATACATTATTAACATCACTTCCAGTAGTTAAAATTAGACCATATGCATTTTCTATATTAAATTTGTCCATTGTTTCTTGGTTTGTTGCATCACCATATAGTACTAAAACATTATCATTATCTAAAATAGATTCATGTTCTTTAAGATTTTCTATAATTTCTTTATTATTGTCAACAATAATTATTTTTTGGTCTCTTTTAAGTAATTCTTTTATTACAACTGAACCTACTCTACCATAACCACATACAATATAATGATTTTTCATATTTTCTAATTTTTTTCTCATTGCTAAACCACTTCTTGATTTTTCAATTCTTTCAGAGAAATTATCTATTATTACACTAAAAATATATGCTATTATTCCAATTCCATCAAATGCTAATATTGTTACAAATATTTTTTGTAATACTGTTACTGGTGTTATATCTCCATATCCTACAGTTGCTATTGTTATTATTGTAAAGTATAATGCATCTTCTAAATTTAAATGCATGATGTAGATAGATCCTAAAATACCATATACAAAAATTATTACTATAAAAGCAATACCAAATAGTGTTGATCTTGCAGGATGCTTTATTTTTAGTTTTTTATTGTTTTTGTTCAATTTAACACCGATTTAATATTAATGGTTTGTTTTTTTATTATTAATTTTATAAAATTATTCTTTTAATATAATTAATAAATTTTTATTTATTATCAAGATTATTTTTAAAATAGTAATATGAATAATAAATTTTTATTTATTATCAAGATTATTTTTTTAATTTAAATTAATTAATAAAATTTTTAATATTTGTTTATTAAAGTATTATATAATTATTAAATTATTTATTTTTTTATAATATTTTAAATTAGGTGATATTATGGATCCAATTGACATGACTGTTACAAATTTAAATTGTGAATATATTGGTCTTAACAGAATCTGTTTGATGGAAGCAGCAGGTAAATCTCTTTCTGATGAAACTGCTAAAATTGCAACTCATAAATTTTCTCATCCTGTTAAAATTGCAATATTTACAGGTTCTGGAGGAAATGGTGGAGATGGTTTTGTTGCTGCAAGATATCTTTTAAATAGAGGATTTGAAGTAGAAATATATTCTTTGTATACTCCTGATAAAATTAAATCTGATGATGCAAAAAGAAATCTTGATGTACTTAATAATATGATTCCAAGACTTTCACGTTTATCAATATATTATATTCGTGAATTAAGTGATTTTGATAATCTTAAATTCTCAAGTAATTATATAATTATTGATGCTATTATTGGAACAGGTATTAAAGGTAATCTAAGACCTAAAGTTAAACGTGCAATTGAAATTATAAATGATTCTAAAGCTCTTAAAATATCAGTTGATGTTCCATCTGGTCTTGACCCATTAACTGGTGAAGTTGATGATTTATCTGTTAAAGCAGATTATACTATTACATTCCATAGAGTAAAAACTGGTCTTAAATTAGCAGATAAAGAATTAGTTGGAGGACTTGTAACTTGTGATATTGGTATTCCTCTTGAAGCTGAATTATTTGTTGGTTTTGGTGATTTAATTAAATTAAATCATAGGAATTCAGATTCTCATAAAGGTAAAAATGGTAAAATCTTAATTGTAGGTGGAAGTAAAGATTATTCTGGTGCTCCTGCTATTGCTGGAATGTCAGCTATTTCTTCTGGAGCAGATCTTGTATATGTTGCAAGTCCGGATTCTGCAAGTTTAGCTATTAAATCATTATCTCCAGATTTAATTGTTAAAGGATTAAAAGGAGATTATTTATCTCTTGAAAATTTAGATGATATTTTAGAAATAGCTGAAAATGTTGATGCAGTACTTTTAGGGCCGGGTGCAACAATAAATGATGAAACTGGAAAATTATTTAATGTTTTAGTTCATAAAATTAAAAAACCAATGGTTTTAGATGCAGATGCTTTAAAACAAGTTGATTTATCTTTAGTTAAAAATAAAGATGATTTAATTATTACTCCTCATTTATTTGAGTTTAAATCATTCTTTAATAAAGTAATTACAGATTCTGGTATTAATCCAGATTCTATTGAAAATATAAGTGAAGATGAAGATTATCATTTAATTAATAGTCAAATAGAAACTTTACAAAATATTGTAAAATCTATTAAAGGTACTGTTGTTTTAAAAGGTAAATATGATATTATAATGCAAAATAATAGATTTAAAATTAATATAACGGGAAATCCTGGAATGACTGTTGGAGGTACTGGTGATGCATTATCTGGTATATGTGTAAGTTTACTTTCTCAAGGTTTAAATTCATTTGATTCTGGTTCTCTTGCTGTATATCTTAATGGTCGTGCTGGTGATTTAGCAATGAATAAACAAGGATATGGATTTTCAGCTACGGATTTAACTGAATATTTAGGTGCATTAATGGCTAATATTATTAAATAAATTTTTTTATTAATTTTTTATTTTTTTATTTTTAAGATAATTTATCTTATTTAATTTTTATTTTTGATTAAAAAATTTACGTGATTTTATGTCTGATTTTGTAAAAGCTATTTTTAAAAGTAGACCTAATCGTTTTATTGCTATATGTGATATTGATGGTAAAGAGGTTAAAGCACATGTTCCAAATACTGGTAGGTGTAAAGAACTTTTAATTGAAAGAGTAACTGTTTATTTACTTCCAAGTGATAATCCTAATAGAAAAACAAAATATTCTCTTTTATTTGTTGTAAATAAAGGTGAACTTGTTTCATTATATTCTCAAGATGCAAATAGGATAGTCTTTGATGGTATAAAATCAGGTAAGGTTAAAGAATTTTTAGGTTATAATATTCTAGAAAGAGAAAAAGTTTATGATAAATCTAGAATTGATATTTATCTTGCTAAAGAACTTGATGATAAAATAATTGAAGATTGTTATTGTGAAGTTAAAGGTGTTACTCTTATAAAAGATGGAATTGCACAGTTTCCAGATGCTCCTACTACAAGAGGATGTAAACATCTTAAAGAGTTAATAAAACTTAAACAATCTGGTCATAGGGCTGTTGTTTTTTTCCTTATTCAACATCCAGCGGGTAATTATTTTAGACCTAATTGGGAAAATGATCCTGATTTTTCATCTACTCTTAAAACGGCTTATAAAGAAGGAGTTGAAATTTTAGTTTATAAATCTAATAATACATTAGATAAAGTAGATCTTGATAATAAATCTTTAGATTTTACTCTTGAAAAATAGTTTTTTTAATTTTTTTTATTTTTTAAAATTAGTTCTCTTAATTATTTTTGCATATTTTCTTATTTTTAGAATTAGTTTTTTAGTTATTTTTTAATATTTGAAAATTAGTTTATTTTATGAAAAAAAGTTTTTTTATTTATTTTTATTATTAAAATTTTAATTTAAAATAAAAAAGAAGTGTAGTTAAAGTTTAACTACATATTAAGTTTTTGATAGTTTGTACCTTGGAGGTTATGGTATTTAATCATACCTTCAACTTCTTGTTGGTCATTTTCTTTATCTTCGAAACTGACTTGTTCAATACTATGTAAGCTGAAAGGTGATTCTCTAGTAAGGGGTTGAATTGAACCTTTAAATAATTTCATTACTACTTTACCACTAACTCTTCTTTGCATTTGGTCAATAGCTTGATCTAAATCATCTCTAAGAGGTTCTTGCCACATAGCTCTATATACTAAATCAGCATATAAGGTACTCATAAATTCTGCAAATCTTAATTCATCTACAGTTAATACTAATTCTTCTAATGCTTTATGAGCAGCAATTAATAATTTAGCACCTGGAACTTCGTAAGTTTCTCTACTTTTAAAACCAACCATTCTGTTTTCAATAGTATTTACTCTACCAATACCGTTATCTCCAGCAATTTTATTAGCTTCTTTAATAATATCTACTAAGGACATCATTTTTCCATTTATTGCAATAGGGATTCCTTCTTCAAATTCAATAGATACTTTTTCTGGTTTATCATTTGCATCTTCTGCAGATTTAGTCCATTCGTAAATTTCTTCAGGTGGTTCATTTGCAGGGTCTTCAAGAACATCTCCTTCAATAGATCTTCCCCAAATGTTAATATCTACACTGTAAATTTTATCATTTTTAAGAGGGAGGTTGTGTTCTTTTGCATATGCAACTTCTTCAGTTCTAGTTAAATTTAATTCTCTAATTGGTGCAATAACTTTTAAATCACTCATTGCATTGATTACAGCTTCAAATCTAAATTGATCATTTCCTTTTCCAGTACAACCATGAGCAATAGCAGTTGCACCTTCTTTTTCAGCTACTTCAATAATTTTCATAGCAATTAATGGTCTTGCAAGTGCAGTACTTAATGGGTATCCTTCATATTCTGCATTTGCTTTAATTGCTTTTGAAATATAATCATTTGCAAATTCTTCTTTTGCATCAATTACATAATGTTTACTGTTATTTAATTTGTCAGCAGAATTTTGTGATTTTTCAATTTCTTCTCTAGGTTGTCCAACATCTACACATGCTGTAATAACTTCATAGTTATATTTTTCTTCTAATAATTTTACACATACAGTAGTGTCTAATCCTCCACTGAATGCAAGTACTACTTTTTCCATTTAATCACCTAAATTAAATAAATAAGTTTTATAATTAAATTAAAATGAAATCATTTTTATAAAATTTTTTTAAAATAAGTTCATTATATTAATACTATATATTATTAACATTATATAAATCTAATTTAAACTATATTTTATATTTATTTTTCTATTTTTTATGAGGTTTTTTTATAGTTTTATTTTTTTACTTTTTTAGTGTTTTTTAAATTTTTCATATTTTATTCATGGTATTTTTATTGTGTTTAGGTAATTTTTTAATTAGTATGATTTTTTTATTATTAATGTATTACAAAAAATCATTTAGATTAATTTAAATAATATCTTTTAAAAACCTATAATTAATTAATATAAAATATTATTTTTTATAATTTAAGTGTTAAATTTTTTATTTTAATAATTAGTTGTTTAATGGAGTTTAATTAGTATGGGATTTAATGATATTTGTGTAGAGAATTTTGATGATTCATTATATTCTACTAATTGTAAACTCAGTATATTAAAGACTTATTATAATTCTGGAGGATATATTTCTAATAATAAAAATCTTTCTGATTTTATTCCTGATTATAATTTCTTTAAAATTATTTTAAAAGAAGCTGTTAAAGGAACTCCTTTAGTTAGAATAGGATCTGGTGATTTTAAAGTCATGATTCTTGCAGGAGTTCATGGTAATGAATTACCTCCTCAACTTGCATGTCTTTACATGATTAAATATTTACTTAATAAAAATATTAATGGCTCTGTTTATTTAATTCCATTGTAGCACCAAATGCAACTATGAATAATTCAAGATCTTTTGATGGAATGGATTTGAATAGATCTACATTAGATGTAGGTTCAATTACTAATAGTATTTTTGATATTATTAAAAAAGAGAATATTGTTGCTGTTGGTGATTTTCATTCTACTAGTATTAACAGTATTCCAGGTAGAGATGCAATATTTTGTACATTAAAGCCTACAATTGAAAGTTATAATATTGGTAAATATGTTGCAGAAAAAGTAGGTTGTGATTTATTAAAATATAATATTGCAGGTTCTAATTTTAAAGGTGCATTAGAAGATGAATGTAATTTAATTGGTGTTCCTTCAATTACTGGGGAAGTATTATCTCCATTTGGTTATTTAAATGAAAGTAGTTTTAAACGTTCAATGTTTCAAATGTACTCTTTTTTAGAATATTTTAAAATTTTATAATTTTACTATTTTTTATTTAACTTCTTTTTTTAATTGGTCTTTAGTAAATTATTAGTTTTCATATGCTCTTGGAAATTATTATTTTAATATTTATTTGATAATTATTTATGAATAAGTTTATTAACTTTATAATTTTATTTGAATAATTATTATAATTAAATTTATTAATTCTTAAAATTTTATTAAGGTAATATAATGTCATCTTATAAACTACATAGTGTTTTTGCTATTATCTTAGGATTATTATTTTTTCAAAATCCATTACTTATTGCTACATGTTTTATTGGAGCGAACTTTCCAGATAATGATCATAAATTAAAAAAAGATAATGTTTATAGATTGATAATTTTAAGTTTAATTCTATTTATATTATTACATTTTTTAAAATTACCTTATTATTTAGCTATTTTGGTCTGTTTATTAGGTTTAATATTTTATTTTTCTTCTCATAGAGGATTTACTCATTCAATATTTGGTGTAGTTATATTAAGTTTAATTTTATATTATATTATAATAATGTCTTCAAATTTATTAGTATTAATACCTGGATTTAAAAGCTTAAATAATTATCATATTTTATTTATAATGATAATATTAATATTATTGTCTTTATTCTCATTAAATAGGAAATTATCTCCTTTATTTATTGTAGCAATGATATTAATATATATTTCAGTTCCAATTAGTAAATTAACTAATATATCATTATTTTTTTCATTATTATTAGGTTTATTTTCTCATATTGTACTTGATTCCTTTTCACCATCAGGGGTTAAGTTATTAAATCCTTTATCTAATAAAAAATTCTTTAAAACCTTTGGTAGCTTAATGATTTTACTTTTATTAAGTTTAAGTTTTTTTAAATTTAGAGGAATTTTATATATAATTTTTAATAATTTAATTTTTTAAAATTTACTTTTAATTATTTTTATTTATTCTTTTTTAAATCTAATTTTAAATTTTTTTATTTTATTTTTTCATATAAC
>NZ_MRCT01000095.1 GCF_002208625.1 Methanobrevibacter sp. 87.7 | reverse complement strand
GTTTTATTTATTAATTAAATAATTTTTTTATCTAAATATTTTTTAAAAATTTTAAATAAATATATATGTTATTTTTTCTATATATTTAATTAATTTAAAATAGTAATTAATCTATTATTTTTATTTATTATATGTTTTAAAATAAGATTTTAACTTATTAAAATAGGTTTAAATCGAATTTTAGCTTTATATTAATTAAAATTTAGATTTAAATTTTATAAGTTTTAATAAATTTTTATTACTTAGAAAAATTGTGATATAATGAAATTTGCACATCTTTCAGATACTCATTTAGGATATCGTCAATATGGATTAGTAGATCGTGAACTTGATTTTTATAATGTTTTTGAGGATATTATTGATAAAATTATAGATTTAGATGTTGATTTTGTAGTTCATAGTGGAGATTTATTTGAAACATCACGTCCATCTACTGATGCCTTACTTAAAGTTCAAAGAGCCGTTAATAAACTTGATAAAGCAGGAATACCTATTTATGCTATTGCTGGAAATCATGATATGCCTAGAAGGGCCAATCCAATTCCACCACAAGTATTATTTAAATATAATGGTATTAAATTAATCAGTCCAATTAAATCATTTTATAGAGAAGAGGATTATTTTATTGGTGGAGTTCCATATAAACCACAAAATAGGAATCTTGTACTTAAAGATGACCTTGAAAGATTATCTAAGAAAGCTGAACCTTTTGAAAATAAGATTTTAGTTTTACATCAAGGTATTGATAAGTATGTACCTCAATATGAATTAGAAATTGGAGATTTACCTATTAATTTTAATTATTATGCTATGGGACATCTTCATAATTATATTAATGATTCATTTGGTGAAGGTCGTTTAGTTTATCCTGGTTCAACTGAGATTTGGAAATCTAATGAATTAGAAGATTATAAGAAAAATGGTAAAGGTTTTGTTCTTGTTGAAATGGATCATGGTGAAGTATCTACAGAAAGAATTAAAATGGATCTTCCAAGGGAATTTATTAATGAAAATATTGATTATACCTTTTTAAATAATGAGATTTTAAAATTAAAATCTTATATTGAGAAGCTTAATAAACCACCTATAGTAAATCTTACTATTTCTGGTAAAAATTTTGCTGGAGCAGATGTTTATGAATATTTAAATAAGGAACTTTCTGATTCAACATTATTATTTAGACCTAACTTTAATATTATTGAAGATAATCAGGATATTGCTCCTATAAATGAAGGTATAAATATTGATAAATTAATTAGTGAAAAAATGAATTCTGAGAATGAGGATGTTATTAATTTAGCTGTTGATTTGTTTAATGATTTATCTAAAGATAATACTGAAGAAGCTATTGATGATCTTAAAGTATGTTATGATAAATTATTTAAAGGAGATGATTAGATATGAATTTTAATTTAGGTTCTATTAGCTCTGTATTTATGAATTTAGACTATTTTAAAAGCGTGTTTACAAATATTGTCTCTTTTAATTTAGGTTTTATTAAGGATTTGTTTATGGATTCTTCTCTTATTAATGTCTCTTTTAATTTAGGTTCTCTTAGAGGTGGATGTTTATGATTTTTGATAGTTTACATCTTAAAAATTTTAAATCACATGCAGATACTAAAATTGATTTTAATCCAGGTATTTCTCTTATTGTTGGTGAAAATGGTGCTGGTAAATCTACTATACTTGAAGCAATTAGTTTTGCATTATTTAAACAACATAATAGTAAAACAATTAAAGATTTAGTAAGAAATTCTAAAGGTAATGCTTCAGCTACTATGAATGTTTCACTTGAATTTACATCTAATGGTAATCATTATAAAGTAGAAAGGTCTCATACAAAATCTTCATCTAAAGCAGTATTGTATCAAAAATTTTATAATAAAAGTACTAAGGATTATCAATATCAAATAATGTGTGAAAATGATAAAAACGTTAACTCTGAGATTAAATCTATTTTACAAATTGATTCAGATTTATTCTTAAATGCAATTTATATAAGACAAGGAGAAATTGCAGAGTTAGTAAGTAAATCACCTGCTGAAAAGAAAAAACTTATTGCTAAACTTTTAGGTATTGATTCTCTTGAAAAAGCTTGGGAGAATATTAAACCTCTTATTAATGATTATGAAAATAAAGAGGCAGAACTTAAAGGAAGACTTGTTAATAAAGATAATGTTGATGTACAAATTAAAGATAATAAATTAGCATATACTAATCTTAAAAATGAAAAATTAGAAATTGATGGTAAAATTAAACAAGTCAAAATAAACAAGGATGAACTTGCAAAACAAAAACAAGTTTTAGATGTAAATAGATTAGAATATACTAATATTAAAAACAGAATTGATAATGAATCTAATGATGTTAAACGTCTTAAACATGAAAAATCAGAGCTTCAATTTAAACTTGATGAGATTAACACATCTGAAAAAGAGATGAAAAGACTAGAAAAATATGTTAGAAAACTTCCAGTTTACTTACACTTTGAAGAATGTTCTAGAAAAATCCTTGAATTAAATAAGGAAAAAGAGGATTTTGAAAAAGATTTAAAAATGGTTAAAAATCATCAAGAAATTTTAAATAAATACAAACCAAGTTATGAAAAATATAATAAATTTGGTGATGAATTAGAGAAATTATTTGAAGAAAAAGCTAAAGCAGATAGTCAATTTGAATTATTAAATAAAATTATCTTTGATAATAATGAGTTGAAAAAAGAGATTAAAGAGGATACTGCAAGTTTAGATAGTTTTAATAGAAAATTAGTTTCAACTATTGAAAATGAAACTGAATATACAGATGTTGATAATAAATCTCCAGATGAAATTACTAAAATTTTAAATAAAATCATATCTGATTTAGAAAAATCATTAGTTAATATTGATGAAGAAGTAAAAAACAAAACTAATGAAATTGCAACATCTAAAGAAGCAATTAACTCTTGTGAAAAACCATTAAATGATTTAAAAAATATTGGTAATAAATGTCCTATCTGTCAATCTGATATATCTAATCAGAAAAAATTAGATCTTGAAAGAGAATATAAAGAAAAAATCATCTCTTCAAGAAATAAAATTAATAAAGATGAAAAGGATATTGCAATATTAAAAGATAAAAAAGATATTGTTAAATCTAAGAAAGATACATTTAATGATTTATCAAATGAATTAGCTGCTAATAAATATTTAATTGATAGATTAATTAAAAATAGTAAAAAATATGAAGAAAATTCTCATGAAATTGAGGCTAAAAAACATACTAAAGATAATCTTCTTAAGATTAACTCAGATATTGAGGATGTACGTTTAAAACGTAAAGAATCTAAAGAAGGATATGACCAATATGTTGGTGCTAAAAAGACTATAGATACTTATTCTAGTGAGAATGATATTAAAAATAAAATTAATCAAAATCGTGATGAATTTGATCATACTGTACGTTTAATACAAATTGATATTAATAAAGATGCTCATCTTTCTGCAGATATAAGTGAACAAGAATTAAGGGATAGAATTGAAGATTTAAAACGTAAAGAAACTAAATTTAACCAACTTAAAGGTTTTATTAAAGTAAAAAGTTCATATGAATCTCAAATATCCTCTAAAAAAGAATCTCTTAAATTCAAAGAAGCTAATCTTGAAAAATTATCTAAAGATATTAAAAATATAAGTTATGATGAGGAGAAATACAATACTGTTGTATCAAATTTAACTATTATTGAGGATAAATTAACTAATTTAAATAAAGATTCTTCTAAATATGAAGGTCAAATTAAGGTTATTAAATCAAATCTTGATAATTTAATTAAAGAACAAAATGAATATACTTCACTTTTAAAAGACTATAATGATGTTCAAACCTTTATTAGTTATCTTGTAGAGATTAGATCTTTATTCTCAAAAGATGGTATTCAAGAAGATTTAAGAAAACTTTCAAGACCAACTATTCAGAAATATACTAAAGAATTCTTTGAAGAATTTAACTTTGATTACTCTGACCTTATCTTAGATGATGACTTTAATGTAAGTTTATATGGTCCTGAAGGTGAATCAAGTTTAGATATGGTAAGTGGTGGAGAAAGAATTGCAATTGCTCTTGCATTAAGATTAGGTATTACTAAATCAATGAGTAATGGTATTATGGAAACTATTCTTTTAGATGAACCTACTATACATTTAGATAGTTATCGTAGACATGAACTTATTGATTTACTTAGAAAAATGTCTAGTTTACCACAAATGATTATTGTAACTCATGATGAAGAACTTGAAAGTGCTGCAGATACAATAATTAAAATTAAAAAAGAGCTTGGTGTTTCTAGATTAGTTAAAGATGATTAATTCTTTTTAACTTTATTATTTTTGTTAAAAAGATTTAACTTTTTAACTTATTTTAGTTATAAAACTATTTTTTTAACTATATACTAGTTATAGATGATTTAATTTTTTTAACTTAGATAAAAATATTTTATATTTATTAGACTTTTTTAAACAAGCATATAATTTTTATTCTTAAGGGGATTTTATGTCAAGTGAAAGTGAAGCTACATTAGAGAAGAATTTGATTGCACAATTGCAAGAAAATGGATATGAGTATGTTAATGTTAAAAATGAAGAACAATTAAAGAAAAATTTCAAATTACAGCTTGAAAAATTAAATAATTGTAAATTTTCTGATAAAGAATTTAATCGTATCTTAACATACTTAGATAGTGGTGCTATATTTGATAAAGCAAAGAAATTAAGAGATACATATTATGTAGATAGAGATAAAGATTCTTTCTTTATTAAATTTTTAAATACAAAAGAATGGTGTAAAAATATATTTCAAGTAGCTAATCAGATAACTGTAAAAGGGCTTCATGAAAATAGATATGATGTAACTATTCTTATTAATGGATTACCTCTTGTTCAAATAGAACTTAAAAGAAGAGGAGGAAATATAAAAGAAGCATTTAATCAGGTTAGATATAAATCTCATTCTTATAGTAGTCTTTTTAATTATATACAAATATTTGTTATAAGTAATGGTATTAATACTAAATATTTTGCAAATGGTTCTAAAAATGATCTTAATTTTGAATTTACTTTCTTTTGGAAAAATAAAGAGAATGTAAATTATCATTCTTTAGATGAATTTACAGATACATTTTTAGAAAAATGTAATATTGCAAAAATTATTTCAAAATACATGGTTTTAAATGAGTCATCTAAAACATTAATGGTTTTAAGAGCTTATCAAATATATGCTGTAGAAGCAGTATTACATCAAGCACTTGATATTAAACAAAATGGTTATATTTGGCATACAACAGGTAGTGGAAAAACTATTACTTCATATAAAGTAAGTCAACTTCTTGCTGAAGATGAATCTATTTATAAGGTTATTTTTGTTGTTGATAGAAGAGATTTGGATATACAAACCAATAAAGAGTTTAATAGTTTTTGTAATGGATGTGTAAATGAAACAAAACATACAGGTGCTTTAATTAAACATTTAACTACTGATGGTAATGGTAAACTTGTTACAACAACTATACAAAAATTATCAAAAGCAGTAAAAACTAAAGGAGATATGAAAAAACTTCAAGATATTCGTGATAAGAATATTGTATTAATTTATGATGAATGTCATAGAAGTCAATTTGGTGAAATGCATAAAGATATTGTTAATTTCTTTAATAATGCTTTATCCTTTGGTTTTACTGGTACTCCTATATTTGCTGAGAATGCTAATGGTAATAAAACAACAAAAAGTATTTTTGGTAAAAAACTTCATGAATATTCAATTAAAGATGCTATTGCAGATAATAATGTTTTAGGTTTTTCAATTGATTACTTTGGTGGAGCTAAAATGCTTACTGAAAAAGATTTAGAAGTTAAAGGTATTGATAAAAAAGAATATTTCGAATCTGATAAACGTCTTAATCAAATTGTAGATTATATAATTAATGCTTATGATAAAAAAACTAAAGATCGTGAGTTTAATGCAATGTTTACAGTTGCACGTGGTGGAGTAATTCATAAGTATTATGATTTATTTAAAAAGAAAAAAGATGAAGGAAAACATGATTTAAAAGTTGCTGCTATATTTACTTATACTACTAATGAAGATTTATCTGATAATAAACAATTATCTAGAGATAGATTAGATAGTTATATGGATGATTATAATGAAATGTTTGGTACTAATTTTAGTACTGATGGATTTAAAGAATATTATGTAGATGTTTCTAAAAGAATGAAAAGTAGAGAAATTGATTTACTTTTAGTTGTTGATATGTTTTTAACTGGATTTGATAGTAAACTTTTAAATACTTTATTTGTAGATAAGAATCTTCAATATCATGGTTTATTACAAGCATTTTCTAGAACAAATAGGATATATAATATGCGTAAATCTCAAGGAAACATTGTTTGTTTTAGAAATCTTAAAGAAAATACGGATAAAGCAATTAGACTATTTTCTGATTCTAATGCAATTGAAACTATTATTTTACCACCATATGAATACTTTGTAGAGAAATTTAATAAAGCTGCTGATAAGTTTTATAAACTTGTTAAAACTGTTGATGAGGCAGTTAATCTAGAAAGTGAAAATGATAAGAAAAATTTTGTATTAAACTTCAGAGAACTTTTAAGAATACTTAATAAAATGAATACTTTCTCAGAATTTAGTTATGATGATATTAATATGAGTGAACAAGACTTTTCAGATTATAAAAGTGTTTATCAAGATTTCCATGATGAATCTAAAAATTCTGATAAAGAAAAAGTTTCTGTTCTTGATGATATTGATTTTGAACTTGAGTTACTTAGAAATGATAAAATCAATGTAGATTATATTCTTAATATTCTTAAAACAATGGATCCTGCAGATTCAAGTTTTGATCATGATAAAGAACGTATATTAAATATCATGAAAGAAACAGAATATTTAAGAAGTAAAATTAGTTTAATAGAGAAGTTTATTGATGAAGAATTAGGAAATATTAATAGTAAAAATTTACCATTTAATGAAACATTTGATAATTTCATGTCTAAAGAAAGGGAAGAAGGTATTAATACTATTATTTCTGATGAAGATTTAAATGAGATAATTGCTCGTCAAATTTTTGATTATTATGAATATTCTGGAAAACTTGATGAGGATAAACTTAAAAAATCATTTAATCATAAACTTAAATTTAAAGAAAGAAGAAATAAAGTTAAAGAAGTTAAAAATAGAATAGAAGAGTTCCATGAGAAATTTGATTATTAGTTAAAATTATAATTCAATTAATTATTTTTAATTATTTTAACTTTTTATATTCTTTTATATTCTATTCTAAATTCTTTTAGGATATTTTACTTGTTTTTATTCATATTTTATTTAATTTTATTTTTTTATAGTCTTTATTACTTTAATT
>NZ_MRCT01000094.1 GCF_002208625.1 Methanobrevibacter sp. 87.7 | reverse complement strand
CATTATAACTATAATAAATAGAAAAAATAATGAATAAAATTTTATACAAAGATTATAAGATACTAATAAATTATAATAAATAAAATTTTATAGAAACATTAAAACTTAGAAAATTATAATAAATAAAACTTATTACAAAGATTATAACTTAGAAAATAAATTATAATAAATAAAATTTTATATTAATATTAGATATTAATACAATTAGATAAAATAAGAAATAAATTAGATATTAATAAAAGTATAAATCTAAAAATTGTTTTAACAGAATGATTAAAATGGATAAACTTAAAAAAACACAAATATTAAGTGATAGTGCACAATTTGATTTATGTGATTCTAAAAATAAATCAAAAAAATCAGAAGTAAATCTTCCAGGAATTTATCCTGCTACTGGTGCAAATGGATGTACTATACCACTTTTTAAAACATTATTAACAAATAAATGTAATAATGATTGTAAATATTGTATTAATTGTTCTAAAAGAAATTTTACAAGATTAGAACTTAGTCCAAGAGAACTATCTAAAGTTTTTCTTAATTATTATAATAAAGCATATGTTAATGGTCTATTTTTAAGTAGTGGTGTAAATCATTCAATAGATGAAACAATGGAAAATTTAATAGATACATGTAATATACTTAGAAAAGATTATGGATATCAAGATTACATACATTTAAAAATTATTCCAGGAGCATCAAAAGATCAAATAAAAAGAGCAATGGAACTTGCAGATAGAGTAAGTATAAATATTGAAGCAGCAAGTGCAAGTGGTTTAGCAGAATTATCAAGTACTAAAGATTATAATAAGGATATTCTAAAAAGACTTAAATGGATAGATAAAATAGCTAAAAGAGATAAAACACTTTGTCCATCAGGTGCAACTACACAATTAATAGTAGGTGCAAATAATGAAACTGATGATGAAATTTTAAAAAGAATGGAATCTATCTATAAAAAAACAGATTTAAGACGTACATATTTTTCAGAATTTATTCCAATAAATGGAACAGAACTTGAAAAAAATAATGAATGTAATTTAAAAAGAACAAACCAATTATATCATGCAGATGCTCTTTTAAATGATTATCATTTTAAAACAAAAGAAATGGCCTTTGATGAAAATGGAAATTTATCCTTAAACGAGGACCCTAAAATACTTGCTGCTAAAAAAATGGAAATATTTCCAATTGAAATCAATAAAGCAAATTATCATGATTTAATAAGAGTTCCAGGTATAGGTACAAAATCTGCAAGAAGAATAATCAATATAAGACGTAAAAAACCATTTAACAATATAGATGATTTAAAAAGATTAGGTGTAGTTACAAATAGAGCAGAACCTTATATAAAACTAGAAGGAAGCTATCAAAACTCTTTAGATAATTATTAATTATATTTTTATATTTTTTTAAAAAATTAACTTATAACTTATAAGTTATAAATATCTTAAAATAAAATATTAAAAATCAATTTAGAATAAAATTTAATTATAAAGATAAAAAACTAAAATAAATAGATAAATCTATAAAAGATTATAAAAACAAAATAAAAAAAATAATTAGAATAAACAAAAAAGAGACAAAAACAAAAAAATAATTAAAACAAAATAAAAAAATAAAAGAATATTAAAATTAAATATCTTTAAACAATTCCCAGATTTCTGGATATTTTCTAGAAACAGCTTCATCAATTAAAGATGATGCTTCTTTACTAATACTAAACTCTGGTTTTGTTTTCCTTAAATATCTAAATACAGCAGATGATCTAACAGACCATAATGTAATTCTTGGATTTTTCTTAACTATATCTAAAACTTCATTTACATGTTGCTGAACAAGATCATCATTTAAATCATTAGATTCGTCATCCTCAGTATTAGGTTCAGTACTTATAGGACTTGGTTTATCTTCTTTTTTAGGTTTTACTTCTTCTTTTTCTTCAACCTTAATTTCAGTTTCTTCTTCTTTTTCCTCTTTATCATGTAATACATCTTCTAATGATTCTGAAAAATTACTATCAAAATTTTCATCATAAAAATCTGAAGGAATTAAAGAATCTAAACCTCTTCCTAATCCATTATTCTTTTTAGGCATATTAAACCTCCTTATTCATTTTCTAAATTTAAAATTTCTTTAGCTAATTTTAAATAAGCAATAGCTCCACTACTTTCTTGATCATATAAAATACAAGGTTTACCATAACTTGGAGCTTCAGCTAACTTAATATTTCTTGGTATAATTGTCTTAAATATATGTTCTTTATTTTCAAAATACTTCTTAATTTCATTAAATACTTCTTTACTTAAACGAGTTCTAGTATCAAATAAAGTTAGTAAAATACCTTTAATAGGTGTTGGACTTTTAAGTCTATTTTGAACTAAATCAATTGTATTAATTAAATCAGCAACCCCTTCAAGTGCATAATATTCTGCTTGAATAGGTATTATAACACTATCTGCTGCAACTAAACCATTAATTGTAATGATTCCAAGAGATGGTGGAAGATCTATTAATATGTAATCAAAGTAACCTTTAATATCTTTAAGTAGATTTTTAAGAATTATATGATAATTATCTAATTTACTTAACTCTACTCCTACACCACTTAAAGAAATATTACTTGGAATAATATACAAATTTTTTATACTAGTACGAAAAGTAGTTTCTTTAATAGACACCTCTCCACTAATTGCAGAGTAAATAGTATGTTTTAATTTTGTTTTATTAAAACCGAAACTAGTCGTTGCATTAGCTTGTGGATCCATATCCACTACAAGAACAGCTTTACCCATAACTGCAAGAGATGTTGCAAGATTAACAACAGTTGTAGTTTTACCACAACCACCTTTTTGATTCATTATTGCTATTATTTCTCCCATGCCTAAACTCACAACTATAATTTTTTTAAAAAACTAAATTTAACGGTTATTTTATATAAATTAAAAATATGATAAAAAATTAAAAATTAAAATTTAATCATAAATAATTAAACTTAAAACTTAATACTTCTAAGTTAACCCTTATAAATTCTAACTTATTAATTAAACATTCTAAAGTATAAATTAAAACTTAAATCTGAAAACTTAATCCTTATAAATTTTAATGTATAAGTGAAAAATTTTAACTTAAAAAGTATCACTTATTATGTTTAACTTATTTCTTATATATTGTAATTTATATCTTATAAATAATATGTTAGAGGATATAAGTTATAAGTTATAACTTATAAAAATTAAGATAATTACTAAAAAAACAATAAAAAATATTATAACTTATAAGTTATAATGAATGAATTTAAAAAAATTATATAAAATAAAATAAGTATAATCTATATAGATTAAAAAATATTTAAAATAACTTATAACTTATAAGTAAATAAGGATTTCAAATAATTAATTGAAATAAGGGATAAAATGAAAACATTAGCAATAGACATAGGAACTGGAACACAAGATATCATTTATTATGATAATGAAAAAGAAATTGAAAACTCAATAAAATTAGTTTTACCATCTCCACACTTATTAATTGCACAAAAAATAAGAAATACAGAAAATAACATCTACTTCTATGGAGAAATAATGGGAGGAGGAAAATTAAAAAATGCAATATTAGAACATATGGAAAAAGGTTATGATGTTGTAATGGAAAAACACTGTGCTAAAACAATAAGAGATAATCTTAGTCAAGTTGAATCTTATGGAATAAAAACAGTAAATAAAGAAGATATAGATAAATATAAAGATTACACTAAAATAAAACTTACAGATATTGATATAGATAAATTATCTAATTTTTTAAAAGAATATGATCTTAATTTCAAATTTGATAATATTGCAGTTGCAGTACAAGACCATGGATATAATAAGGATATGGGAGATAGAAATTTCAGATTTGAAAAAATCAGAGAAAAATTAAACAAACCATTAAAACCAGAAGAATTTGGATGGTATGGAAATATACCAGAATATTATAGTAGAATGAAATCAGTGGAAAACACATTAAAAAATAAAACAAATATAGAAATTAAAAACACAGCATTAATAATGGATACTAAATTCGCATCAATATGTGGAATGTGTCATGATGATGAAAGTAAAAAATTAAACAGTTATATAGTTACAGATATTGGAAATGGCCATACAACAACAGCTTCAATAGAAAATGGAAAAATACAAGGAATATTTGAACATCATACAAGAAATTTAACAGAAGAATCATTAGAAAAATATATAAAAAAATTAGCTAATGGAACACTTACAAATGAAGAAATATATAATGATCATGGTCATGGAGCACATATACTAAATCCAATAAAAGAAATAGAAAAAGTAATTGTTACAGGACCAAAAAGAGGTTTAATTGAAAATACAAATTTAGATTATCATGAAGCATGTCCTGGTGGAGATGTAATGATGACAGGTACAATTGGACTAATAAAATCATTAGAATACCAATTAAATAATAAAAACTGATTAAATACAAGGAAGATAAAATGAAATTCGATCCACATATACATAGTACTTATTCAGGCGATGCAGTAAACACTCCAAAAGAAATAATAAAAAAGTCTAAAAGTCTTGGATTGGATATTATAGCAATAAGTGATCATAATACAGTAGAAGGAAATAAAGAAGCAAGAAAACTATGTAAAAATGAAGATTTATTTGTTATGCCTTCAATAGAAATTAGTACAAAATATGGCCATATCTTAGGTTTAGGTGTAGAAGAAAGAATAAATAAAGGATTAAGTCCAGAAGAAACTGTAGATTGTATACATGAACAAGGAGGATTAGCAATAGTCCCGCATCCTTATTGTTATTATAGAAATGGACTATTTTGTAAGTATAAAAATAAAAATTTAAATATTGATGGTGTAGAATCAAAAAATGCTAGATTTATATTAGGATACTCAAATTATATGGGTAAAAAACTTGCAAAAGAAAAAAACATAGCAGAAATAGGTTCTAGTGATGCACATTATAAAGAATTTATTATGGACTGTTATACTGAAATAGACTGTGAAAAAGATATTGATAGTATATTAAAAGCTATAAAAAATAGAAAAACCAAAGCATTAGGAAAAGGAACATCAAACATAAAATTAAGCATCTTTTTATTTAATAAACACATAAGAAAATTATACAAAAACTCAAATTAAAAAACAATAAGTAAAAAAAAATTAAAATCTAAAAAATAAATCAATGAAAAAAGCTATTAAAAAAATTTAATAAAATAATTTAAATAAATTAAAAAATTCATTTTAATAAATTAAATAATTAAAAACAATAATATTAAATATAGATATTTAGAAAGTAAATTATATAAAAATACAACAAATTGTACTTTTATAAACTAAATGTATATCGGAGGAAAAAAATGAAACGAAAACCAATATATAAAATGGATCAATTATATGAGAATTTACAAGACAAAATAACAATCTTCGATACTACTTTACGTGATGGAGAACAATCCCCAGGAGTAGCACTTACAGTAGACGAAAAAATTGAAATTGCACAAAAATTAGATGCTCTTGGAGTAGATAAATTGGAAATTGGTTTTCCAATAGCATCTGAAGGTGAAAAAGAAACTGCTAGATCAGTAAAAAAATTAGGATTAAATTGTACAATTTGTGGATTAGCACGAGCTGTATTAAAAGATGTAGATGCAGTTATTGATAGTGATCTTGACTATGTACATACATTTATAGGAACTAGTCCTCTTCATAGAGACTACAAACTAAAAATGTCTAAAGAAAAAGTTAAAGATAAAGCTGTAAAAACAGTAGAATATTGTAAAGATCATGGTTTAAAAGTAGAATTTTCAGCAGAAGATGCAACTAGAACTGAATGGGATTATTTAATTGATGTTTATAAAGCAGTTGAAGATGCTGGAGTTGATGTTATAAATGTACCTGATACTGTAGGTATTTTAACACCAATGGATGCAAAAACTTTAATTTATGATTTAAAACAAGAATTAAAAGTACCTATTAGTACTCACTTCCATGATGATTTCGGACTTGGTGTAGCAAATACTTTAATGGCTCTTGAAGCTGGAGCAGATCAATTCCATGCAACAGTAAATGGTATTGGTGAAAGAGCAGGAAATGCTTCACTTGAAGAGATTATTATGAATTTAATTGTTGAATATAACCATCCAATGGATGTAGATACAACAAAAATATACGGCCTTTCAGACTTTGTATCAAGAGTTACTGGTTTAAACATCCCACCAAATAAAGCAATTGTTGGTAAAAATGCATTTGCACATGAATCAGGTATTCATGTTCATGGTGTAATGGCAAATTCAAATACCTATGAAGCTATTAGCCCAGAAATGGTAGGTCAAACTAGAAGAATTGTTTTAGGTAAACAAAGTGGTGGACATGCTATTAAAGGTAAACTTAAAGAATATAACATACATTTAAATGATGAACAATTCAATGATGTATTTAGAAAAATTAAAGAATTAGGAGATAAAGGTAAAGCTGTTACTGATGATGATCTTAAAGCTTTAGCAATTAATGAAATGAACTCTGCAAAAGAAAAAGCTGTAAAATTAGAAGGATTATCTGTATCTAGTGGAGATACAGTATCACCTACAGCAACTGTAAGACTTTCAATTAATAATGAAGTGAAAGAAACTGCTGAAATTGGTGTAGGTCCTGTAGATGCAGCATTAAATGCAGTTCAAGCATTAATTAAAGATACTACATCTATTGAATTAGAACAATATCACATTGATGCTATTAATGGTGGTACTGATGCTCTTGGTGAAGTATTCGTAAGAATTAGTGATGATGATGGATACTATGCAACAGGAAGAGCAGCTAATGAAGATATCATTAAAGCAAGTGTACAAGCAGTATTAGATTCAATTAATAAACTTTTAATCATTAGAAAAGAAGAAATCAAAGAAAACTAATCTTTAAATTAATTAAAATAACAAAGGTGACATAAAATGACAGAAGAAAATATAATATATATAGGTAGTAAACCAGTAATGAATTATGTATTAGCAGTAGTTACTCAAATGAATAATGGAAAAAATGAAGTAATCTTAAAAGCACGTGGAAGAGCAATTAGTAGAGCAGTAGATGTTGAAGAGATTGTAAGAAATAGATTCATACCTGAATCAAATATTAGTGAAATTACAACTGCTACAGATAAAATTGAAAACGTAGATGGAAAATTTACTAATGTTTCAAGTATTACAATCCATATTATTAAATAGATTAGATTAAATATAATGTTTTCATGTGAAAACATTATTAAACTACTCTTTTAATTAAATCTTTTTTTATAAATACTAATTTTAAAAAATATAAAAAACTAATTTTAAAGTATTAATAAATTAAAAATCAAAAATTAATTTTAAAAAATCATTAAATAAGTAATTTTAAATAAAT
>NZ_MRCT01000093.1 GCF_002208625.1 Methanobrevibacter sp. 87.7 | reverse complement strand
ACCATATATCTTATTTATATAAATATATTTTCTTAATTTTTGTATAAATTTTTTATAATAATAATAATAATTTTTTAAGATATTTTTTTCTTTCAAGTTTTTTAAACTATTTATCCTTTTAATTTTGATTGTTTATTTAAATTTTCTTTAATTTTTTTATTAAAATTTAAAAATAATTTAAATTTAATTTAAGTATTACTAAATTTTTATTATTAAAATTAAGTTTGTCTTAATTTTTTATTTTATTTTTAGTTCTTACTAAACTTAATAAACTATATATAAACTAAAATGAAATATTATTTTAGGTCAACCTAAAATTATTTTTAATTATTCATTTTAAGGGGTTATTTAAATTAGTAAAATAGATGAATCTAGAGATGACGTTTTATTAGAAAATTCAAAAAAGAATTCTGATTCCGATTTAAATGTTCTTCTTATAGGTAATCCTAATGTAGGAAAAAGTCTTACATTTAATAAATTAACAGGTCTTACAGCTACTGTTTCCAATTATCCTGGAACTACTGTTGATATTGATGAAGGTAGTTTTCAGTTTAAAGGTAAACTTGTAGAACTTACAGATCCACCAGGATTATATGATCTAAATACAATTACTGAAGAAGAACGTATTTCTAAACTTTTATTGTTAAGTGGTAACTATGATTTAACAGTTCATGTTATTGATGCTAAAAATATTGATAAATCAATTGATTTAACACTTCAACTTATTGATGCTAATATTAATGTTATTTTAGTATTAAATATGATTGATGAACTTGAAAGTATAGGTGCTACTGTAGATAAAGAAGGTTTAAGTAAGAAATTAGGTATTCCTGTAGTTTTAACTTCAGCAGCTAATGATATTGGCTTAGATGAACTTAAAAATACAATTATTAATTATGATTCTATTTATCAAGATATTCAGAAAAATTCTAAAAATCAGATTGTTATCCATTATGGTAATGATATTGAAAAAGCAATTTCTGATGTTGAAGATAATTTAGATTACAATTATACTTTTATGAATAAACGTTCTGTTGCTATTCTCCTTTTAGAAGGAGATAAGGATATGAATAATATTATTCATAAACTTGAACCTAATCCAAATAAGGTTTTAAAAGTAGTTAAAGAATATTCTAATAAGTTTGATGAACCAATTAAGTATCTTACTAAATTAAGATTATCTAAGTATGCAATGTACTTTAAAGATGAGTTCACAACTATTAATAAAGTTAAACCAAGAGAAAACAAAAGTTTTAAAGAGAAATTATCAAGGCTTATGATTCATCCATTTTATGGATTAATTATTTTAATTATAGTCTATACTTTGGATTATACCTTTTTGTAGGTGTTTTTGGTGCAGGATATCTTGTTGATTTCTTCCAAGATGTAATCTTTGGTGAATGGATTAATCCAGTAATTACAAAATTTGTAGTTTCAACTATTCCATGGGTACCTATACAGAATCTTTTTATTGGAAGTTATGGTATTGTAACCTTTGGTTTAAGTTATGGTATTGGAATTATTTTCCCAATTGTGAGTCTGTTCTTTATAGTATTTTCAATACTTGAAGATAGTGGTTATCTTCCAAGACTTGCTCTTTTAACTGATAGTTTATTTAAAAGAATTGGTTTAAGTGGTCGTGCTATTATACCTATGGTTTTAGCAGTTGGTTGTGGAAGTATGGCTACAATGACTACACGTACATTAGAAACAAAACGTGAAAGAATTATTGCAACAATACTTATGGCTTTAACAATTCCATGTTCTGCTCAACTTGGAGTTATTATGGCATTACTTTCAGCTCATCCATTAACACTTTGGATTTGGCTTGGAATAATCATATTATACTTTATTGTAATAGGTCTTATTGCAAAAAGATTTGTTCCAGGTTCTCAACCAAGTTTCTTTATGGAACTTCCACCATTAAGATTCCCTAAACCTAAACATATACTTAAAAAAACTTGGACTAGAGTTGTAATGTATATTAAGGAATTACTTCCTATATTTATACTTATTAGTGTAGTTATTTGGGCTTTAGATCTTGTTGGTATCTTTAATTTAATAATATATTTATTAAATCCAATTATACATGCTATTGGTCTTCCAACTAGTACAACATCATCATTTATTCTTGGATTCTTTAGACGTGACTTTGGTGCAGCTGGAATTTTAAAAATTAAAGCAAGTTTAACTGGTGTACAACTTCTTGTAGCAAGTGTAACATTGACTTTATTTGTACCATGTATTGCACAATTCATTGTCATGATTAAAGAAAGAGGACTTAAAATGGCACTTGGTATTGCTGCTTTAAGTATTATAATTGCATTTACAACTGGATTTATATTAAATTTATTACTTGTATCAGCAGGTGTAGTACTTTAGTTAAAGTGTTAAAATAATTAATTGTTATTTTAATTGATAGTATTAAATTGAGATTATTAAAATAGTTTTAATTTTTTACTTTTATTGAGTTGGTATTATTGAATTGAGATTATGATAATTTTAATTCTTTAATAATTCTTTTATTTAAAAATTAAAATTTAATTAATTACTTTATTATTAATTCAGGAAGGTTTAAAATGTCTGATGTTAAAGTAAAATGTGAATTTTGTGGATATGAATTTAAATTATGTGATGGTGAAAGTTGTGAAGGATGTCCTATAGACTGTAATATTATTCGCTGTCCAAACTGTGGTTATGAAATACTTCCAGAATCTAAATCATATAAAGTATTAGAAAATTCACTTAAAAAAATTAAAGATTGTATATTTAATCGTAGTAAGGATTAGTTTTTTTATGGATTAGTGTATATTTAATCGTTAATAAGTTAGTTTTAAGCTATTAAATATTATATTAAAAAATATTATTAAGAATAAATTTTTTACTTGAGGGATTTTATGGTAGAAAATAAGGATATTGAAGATTTTATACGTAATCTTTGGGTTAAAGAAGTAGAACTTAATGAAACATTTACTGAAGATCAATTAGATAAAAAATATTTAACTGATTTATTTAAAAAAGGTTATATTAATATTGATAATAATAAGATTACTTTATCTGAATCTGGTGAATATCTTGGAAGAGAATTAGTAAGAAAACATAGAATTGCTGAGACAGTTGTATCTGATTTATTCCTTGCAGATAAAGATGAAATGGAAGATTTAGCAGATCAAATTGAACATGTAATGAGTCATGATGTTGAAGATAATATTATGAGAATACTTGGTTATCCAAAGTATTGTCCTCATGGTCATAAAATACCTTCACGTGATGGTGCATCAGAAAAAGATAAAGATTTAGCTATTCCACTTCTTGATTTGGATGTTGATGATTTAGCTACTGTATCATATATTAAAACTGCTGATGCTCGTAAACTTCAAAAAATTATGAATCTTGGTCTTCTTCCAGGTTCTAAAATTCAATTAATTCAAAAGTTTCCAATTTTTGTATTTCAATTAGGAAATACTCAACTTGCTGTTGATAAAGAGACTGCAAATGAAATATTTGTAGTTGAGGATACTGAGAATAATTAATATTTTTACTTTTTTTACTTTTTTATTAATTTTTACTTATTTTTCATGTTTTAATTTTTTAGGTATTATTTAGTTTTTTGTGTTTTTAGTTTTTTTAGGTTTTGTTTAGTTTTTTTTATTTTAAGTTCTAATTTTATTTTTATGTTTAAAATTAAGTTTAATATTTTAATTTATATAAAAATATTTTTTAGGTAAGTATATCTTATTTTATTTACAAACCTTATAAGTAAATATATTATTAAATTCTTACAGGTGGTTAAATGTTTAAAGTAATTCCAGTTTTAGATTTAATGAATAATGAAGCAGTAAGTGGTAAAAGTGGTAATAGGTCAACATACACTCCATTAGATACTGTATATGCACCAAGTTCTGATCCTATACAAATTGCAAATGGTCTTAAATTAAATGGTGCTGATGAAATTTATATTGCTGATTTAGATTTAATTGAAAAACAAGGACATAATCTATATAAAATTAGAGAGGTTAACACTATTTTACCTGTAATGTTAGATAGTGGAATTAAAGATTTTGATTCATTTAAATTCTATTTAGATTTTGCATATAAATTAATTGTTGCAACAGAAACTATTGAATCTGTTGATGAAATGAAAAAAATTTTTAATACTTTTCCAAGAGAAAGAATTGTTGTAAGTGTTGATATTAAAGATGGAAAATTATATTCTAATAATCTTGACATGACTATTGAAGAATTTAAAGATGTTTTAAGAGAAATTAATCCTAATGAAATTATTTTATTAAATATTTCTGATGTTGGTACTGGTAATGGTTTTAATCTTAATCTTTTAGATGAGTTTAAAGAATTTAAGGATAAAATCATTATTGGTGGTGGAATTAATCCTGAAGATATTTCTAAACTTGAAGATCAAGGTGTAACTAAAGGTTTAATTGGTACTGCTCTTCATAATGGTAAAATTTCTATTTTACATTAATTTAATTCTTATTTTTTATTTTTTAGTTTATTTGTTTTTTTACAGTATTTTTTATATTGATTTTGTTTTTTAGAATAAGTTTAAATTTTATTTTTTTATTTAATTTTAAGAAATCTATTTCTAGTTTTTTTTAAAATATTAATGGTTTATTTTTGTTTATAAAATAAAATTTATATAGTTGTTATATTAAATATAATAGTAATATGAATTTAAATATAATTATAAAGTTTAAATTATTTTTATAATTATGAATATTAAGTGATAATATGGCAGTTACAGGAACATTATTATTTTCACATGTATTACCAGTATTATTAGCATTCTTTGGAATACTATTTTTAATTTCTGGCATAATGGATAATAATAAATATAAATTAGGTTTAGGATTATTTTTATTTGTTTTTGCAGCTATTAGTCCATTTATATTCTTACGTTTTATTTTCTTATAGGACTATTTTATTTTATACTTTTAGTTAATATAATAAAAAATATAACAATAGTTTTATTAAATAATTTTATTTTAATTTAGAGTTTAATGGAAAAAAGCTGTAATAATATTAATTTGTATTATAAACGATTTTTAAAACTGTATAAAATATTGATTCATATTAAATTCTATTTATTAGCTAATAGCTATGTAAAGTTTTATATTCAATATTATTTATTCAATAAAAAAATTTTTTAAAGGAGAATTAAATAATGCAAAAAGGTACTGATGTATTAAAAGAAGGCTTCGCTAAAATGACAAAAGGTGGAGTTATTATGGATGTTGTTAATGCAGAACAAGCAGGTATTGCAGAAGATGCTGGTGCTGTTGCTGTTATGGCTTTAGAAAAAGTCCCTGCAGACATCCGTAAAGCTGGTGGGGTTGCTAGAATGGCTGATCCTGCTATTACTCAAGAAGTTGTAGATGCTGTTTCTATTCCAGTTATGGCTAAATGCCGTATTGGTCATATAGCTGAAGCTCAAATTCTTGAAACTTTAGGTGTAGATATGATTGATGAAAGTGAAGTACTTACACCTGCTGATGATGTTTATCACATTAATAAAAAAGAGTTCACTATCCCATTTGTATGTGGTGCTAGAAACTTAGGTGAAGCATTAAGAAGAATTGATGAAGGTGCTGCAATGATTCGTACTAAAGGTGAACCAGGTACTGGTAATATTATTGAAGCTGTTCGTCATATGAGAAAAGTTATGGGAGAAATTAGAACTATTCAAGGTTTAGATGAAGAAGAAATTTGGAGATATGCTCGTGAAATTGAAGCACCTATTGATTTAGTACGTGAAACAGCTAAATTAGGTAAATTACCTGTAGTAAACTTTGCTGCTGGTGGTATTGCAACTCCTGCTGATGCTTCTTTAATGATGCAATTAGGTTCAGATGGAATCTTTGTAGGTTCTGGAATCTTTAAATCAAACAATCCTCCTGCATTTGCACAAGCTATTGTTGAAGCTACTGCAAATTATGATAAACCTGATGTTTTAGCTGAAGTTTCTAAAAACTTAGGTGAAGCAATGAAAGGTTTAGATATGTCTGCTATTTCTGAAGAAGAAAGAATGCAAGACAGAGGAATTTAGATTTATCTCTAAATTGTATTAAATACTTTAAAGGATTTAGAATTAATTTTAGCTTAACTATATTTAAGTTTTAAAATTAATTTCTAATTTATATTTAAGTTTTAGACATAATTTCTAATTATACATTATTCAAACAGGATTTAACCGGTATTTTTACTTATTATATCTTTTATTGTTTTAAAAGATTTAGTAGATATTTTTTAGTTATTATGTCTTTTTTTATTTAAGAAGATTTAATAAGTGTTTTTACTTATTTGTCTTTTTTTAATCCAAATAGGATTAATAGGTATTTTTAGCTATTTACTTTTTCTAATTATTTTATTAATTATCTTTTCATCAATACTTTTTTTAGCATTAAATTTTTAAAATAAACTTATATGATTTTTTTATATTAAAATTAGGAGGTGACTTCATGACAAATTTATTAGTCTTAGGTCCAGTTACAATAGATAAAAACATACATGGTAAAATAGAACAAACATCTATTGGTGGAGCAGTATATTATCAAGCATTTGTTTTTGATAAATTAGGAATTAACTACAAAATATTAACTACATTATCTTTCAATGATAAAGATTTACTTAATGAATTTCCAGATAAATCTAGTATTATACCAATCTATAAAGATCAAACATTATATTTTACAAATGATTATTTAAATGATGAGAATAGACTTCAGAAATCTAATTTTATAAATAATACAATAACTGTTAATGATTTAATTGAGAATAATATAAATTTAGATGATTATGATGGAGTTTTAATAAATCCACTTATATATACTGATGTTAATATTAATTTATTAGAATATTTCAGTAAAAATAATATTCCAATATTTTTATCAATTCAAGGATTATTAAGAAAAGAAGATGTAAATGGATATGTTGAATTTAATATTCCATCTAATTTAAATGAAATTTTAAAATATGCAAATTTATTATTCTTAGATGAATTTGAAGCAAACTACATATATCCTGATTTAGATTTATTTAGAACAATTAAGAAAATCACTAATCTTGGACCAAATGAGGTTATTATTACAGAAAATAATAAAGGTTCATTACTATATAGTAAATTTGAGAAAAAACTTTATGATATTGAAGCATTTAAACCTTATAAAGTGAATTCACCAACTGGTGCTGGAGATACATATATGGCTGCATATATTGCTAAAAGATTAAATAAAGGAAGTATTTATGAAAGTGGTAAGTTTGCTACAGTTTTAACTACTGTAAAAATTGAAAATAAAGGTCCATTTAATAAATCTATACTCTATGTACTTAGTAGATTACTTGATTTTTGTGGATTTTAATTTTTAATATTTATTTTCTTTTAATTTTCTTTAGCATTTTTTTTTAGTTTTTTCTTACTATAATCTTTTTATTTGGTTTTATTTTTGTTTTTTATTAGTATACTCTTTTTTTATTTGGTTTTATTTTAGTTTTTTCTTAGTATATCATTTATTTGGTTTTATTTTAGTTTAATTTTTTTAGTATTTTTTTTTTAATTTAAATTTATTTTCTTTTAATTTTCACTAATATTTCTTTTATATTTAAAATTTAGC
>NZ_MRCT01000092.1 GCF_002208625.1 Methanobrevibacter sp. 87.7 | reverse complement strand
TTTTAGATTATATCATTCATTATTCTCTATTTTTTATATTTTTACTTAATGTTTGTTTATTTATTTTGATTTTATTTTGTTTATTTTTTAATTTTTTATTTTTTAATTAGAAGGTAAATTTTATATTAAATTAAATTTAAATAATTATATAAGATTAGTAAATACTATTAAATTTTTATAAATGGAATAAAGATTATTTTTAAAAATTTTAATTTTATTAAAGCTATTTTTAAAGATTTTTCAATTTTCAATTAAAAAAGATATTTTTAAATATCTTGAAATTAATATTATTATAAGTTATAAGTTATCGGAGGAATAGTGTGAAGAACATTAATGTAGGTGTTATCGGTGTTGGAGCAATGGGATACAACCATGCCCGTGTATATTATAAATTGGAGAATGCAAATCTTATTGCAGTATCAGATGTATCAGAAAATACTTTAAATAAAGTAGCAACTAAATTTGATGCAAAACCTTATGCTGATTATGAAGATTTATTAAATGATCCTGAAATAGAGGTTGTAAATGTATGTGTACCAACCACTTTTCACCATGATGCAGTAATGGCAGCTATTGAACATGGAAAACATGTTCTTGTTGAAAAACCAATAGCATTTAGTTTAGAAGAAGCTGAAGAAATGATTCAAGCAGCTCATGATAAAGGAGTATTACTTGCAACTGGACATGTAGAGAGATTTAATCCAGCTGTACAAAAAGCTAAAGAATTAATTGACAATGATGTCATTGGTGATGTTGTATCTGCATCAGCTAAAAGAGTAGGTCCATATCCACCTAGAATAAGAGATGTAGGTGTTGCAATAGATTTAGCTATTCATGATTTAGATGTAATGTACTACTTATTTGATCAAGATGTAAAACAAGTATATGCTACAATGGGTAGTATTTTAGAAGATTGTGAATATGAAGATCATGCAGAAATTATGGTTAATTTTGCTGGTGGAACAACTGGTATGCTTGAAGTTAACTGGTTAACTCCTTATAAAAGAAGAGAAATATCCATTACTGGGACTGATGGAATTATTAGTGTAGATTATATTGATCAAAGTATTGATGTTCATGGTAAATTTGCACAAGATATCCAAATTGAACATAAAGAACCATTAAAAGAAGAATTAAGTTCTTTTTTAGATGCTGTTGCTAATAATAAACAACCTGTTATTACTGGTGAAGATGGTCTTAATGCTCTTAAAATGGTTATTGCTGCAGATAAATCTTCACGTGTCCAAAGACCAATTTCTTTTGATGAATTAGAAGATTAAATTTAATTTTTATAATTGGTGATTATATGGATAACACTGAACTTATTGAAAAGGCTCATGAATTAAGGGCTCATGGATTAACTACTGGTGAAATTGCTGATGAATTAAATGTATCTATTGATACTGCTAGATGGTTAACACTTCAACAAGCTACTAATGCTAAAAAAGAGGATGTTCCTGTCGATTTTGCTGTAAATTGGAATAGTCTTGGTGGAAGTTCTACAAGACTTAAATATGTTTCAGCAGCTTTAAGTGATATGACTCTTACTGAAGGAGAAGCTGATGTAATTCTTGGTATTGCTGTTAGTGGTATTCCATTTGCAACTATGATGGCAGATTATTATTCTTATGAAATGGGTTATGATACAGCTCTTGCAGTTTTCCATCCACAAAAAACAAAAATAGAAAATGAAGATTTTGCTGATAATGCTGGTACTATCAGTACTAATTTTGCTTCTGTTGAAGGAAAAAGAGTTGTTGTAGTTGATGATGTAATCACTAGTGGAAAAACTATGGATGAAGTAATTAATACAATTAAAACTCTTGGTGGAGAACCAATTGCTATTGCTGTTTTAATTGATAAAGCAGGTTTCGATTATATTGATAATGTTCCTGTTAAATCATTAATTAGTGTTTCTAGATTAGGATAATATTATCCTACTATTTTTTATTTTTTTATTTTAGTTTATTTTGCTATTTTTAGTTTTTTTAGCTATTTTTATATTTTTTAATTCTTTTTAGTTTTTAAGTATTTTTATCTTATTTTATATCTTATTTAGCTATTTTTCATTATTTTCATATTTTTTTTAAATTATTTTATTAATATTTATTAAATAATTAAATAAATTGTTTTAATAAATTATTAAAAAATTTATTTTTATTATTTTTAAAAATAGTATGTAAATTAATATTATATTATAGAAAAATTAAAAATTAGAGATTTATTATGTGTTTTTTTTATTTTAGTTTATATAAAAAAAGTAAAAATTAGAGATTTATTAAGTGTTTTTTTAATTTAGTTTATAGAAAAAGTAAAAATTAAAGTTTAAATAAGTTTTTTTCATAGAAAAAAAGTAAAATTAGAAGTTTAAATATTATAAGTATTCAAGTAATTCTCTTCCAACTTTAACTCCTAATTCTTTTGCAGATTTGATTGAAGATGCAGCTTTAACTTGATGTAATATTTCACCATCTTCATTTAATAAGATTGAGTAAAGTTCAAGTTTATTATCTTTATTTAATTTAGCATATGAACCAAGTGGCCATTGACATCCTATACCAAGTTCATATAGTACTGTTTTTTCAGCAAGTACTGCTTTGTTTGTATTATAATCATCTATTTTTTTAAGTGTGTTTATTACTTCTTTATTATCTTTTCTTGTAATAACTGCAAGTGCTCCTTGACCTGCTGCGGGTGTTATATAATCTGTTGGGAATTCTTCTTTAATATATTTTCTTAAATTTAATCTATTAATTCCTGCTTCAGCCATTAATGTTGCATCTGCTTGGCCATCAAGAACTTTTTTAATTCTTGTTTCTACATTTCCTCTTAATGGTTTAAATTCAAATTCTTTATTATGGTATTTACAGAATGCTTCTCTTCTTAAACTACTTGATCCAAGTTTTGAACCAGGTCCTAATTCTTCCCAACTTTTATTTGAAATTAGAATTTCATTTGGTTTTTCTCTTGTAGGAACTGCTGCAATTGTTAAATCATTATCAAGTTCTGTTGGAACATCTTTAAGACTATGTACTGCAAAATCAACATCTTCATCAAGAACTGCTAAGTCTAATTCTTTTGTGAATAGTCCTTTTGAATCCATGTTATATAACTGGGAGTTTGTAATTTTATCTCCTTTTGTTTTTATTATGTCAATTTCTATTTTTTCACCAGTAATATTAGCAAGTTCTTGGCATGTTTGTTTTGTTTGTGTAAGTGCTAATTGGCTTCCTCTTGTTCCTACTTTCATCTTTTCACTCCTTTTTATTTAAAGTTTTAATTAATAATTTTATTATTATTATTATTTTTTCTTTTTATCTTTTATTAATTTATGTTTAATTTCTTAAAGATTTTTATTTTATTTTTTATTATTCTATTTTTTAAAGTATTTTTTTACAATTTTTTATTATTCTATTTTTTTACAATTCTTTATTATTCTATTTTTTAAGGTATTTTTTATTAAAATACTCATCTTTTATTTATTTGACTATAATTTGATCTATAGATTAATAAAATATTTTTATTATTTTCTATTCCATAATCTATTGCTGAATTTAGATTATCAATATATTTTACTTTATTTTTATCTTTAATTTTATTTAGTAATGATTTACCTAATTCATCAGTTAATATAATTTTATTTTCTTTATCTTTCATAAGAATATTATTTAATGAATTTCCAAGTTTGTCTTCATCTATTTCTTCACATGTAATACCATATTTTCCACCAATTATTATAGTGTAATTATCATATTGTGATATCATTTTAATTGATTTTTCAATTGCTTTTGTATTTATTCCAGGATTGATTTCTTCAATTATTATTGAATTTTTTATTTTTTTAAGTGATGTTCTTCCAGGCAATCCTTTAAATTTTCTTATTTTTTTACTAATTTCTTCTTCATTTATTCCAAGACTTAATCCACATGTAATTCCTGCTAAAAAGTTCATTACATGATATTCTCCTGGAGCAAATATTTCAATATCAAATTTTCCATTAATTTTATTTTTTTTATTTGTAATTAAATCTTTATATTCTATTGTTAATTTGGTTTTTTCTAGATTATACTGGATATTTTTAGCTATTAAGTTTGCATTATTATCTGTATTTTCTTTATAAATAGTAAATGTGTTAATATTATCTTTATTTTTAAATTCTGGATAATATTTATTTATTGTTTCTAAATTTGCTACAATATATTTACAATTAAATATTTGTTTTTTTGCAATTTCTGCATTAGATTTACCTTTTGCTATTTGATAATTTTCAACAATATTTGTTAATATTCCAATATCTCCAATACCACATGCTCCAAGTGATGATTCAAATATTGCAGATTTATATCCTATGTTATTTTTTGTGTTTCCATCATTTTCAAGACTACATTTTGGATTTTCTATTTTTCTTGCTGTTTCAATTGTTTCTATAATATTTGCTGGTGTAATACTGATATTTTTTGCTAATGTGATTTTTTTATTGTTTTTAAATAGGTATGCTCCAAAACTACTTAGTATAAGTGGATTATTAAGGATTTCTTTTAATATAAAGCAGGTACTTGTTTTACCTTTTACTCCTATAATTTCAATTATTGGAATATTTAGTTTTTCCATTTTTTTAGTCCAATTTTCAAGTATTATTTTTACTCCTTCATGGTGTGTATAGTATTTAATCTTTGGATTTATGATTTTTTTATAATCTTCTTTTTGAAGCATACAGTGTATTGGTGATATTATATTTAGGTTTTCTATATTTTTCAACTTTGAAATATCTTCAATAATTTTAACATTGTAAAATTGAAGAACTTTTCTTTTATCTTCATTTAATGTATTATAAATGTCATATACATAAACAATATTTTTATTATTTTGTTTTTTTAATGAAATTGCTATTTTTACTCCACCATGAGTCATATCAACTACAAGATATTTCATAATATCACATGTTTTTTACTTTATTTTTTGATTTATAGAATTTTTATTAAATTTAGTTTTTATAAATTTTGTATTAATTTTTATATTATTTTTATTACTAAATTTTATTTTATTTTCATCTAAAGTTTATAATTAAATAAATTTCAAATAAAAATAGTATAAATAAGGTTTTTAAAACCTTATTTATTTTAGAATTTAATTTATAAAGATTTAAATTCTTCTTGGTTCGGTGTTAATTCCACCTTCACTTAATTTAGCTTTTACTTTGCTATAAAAGTATTTATTATTTGTTCTAATGAAAGTAACATCTTTTTGTGATTTTTTAAAGATTAATTCTTCCATATAATTTACTTTTTCGATGTTTTGACCATCCATTACAAATATTGCACTTTTACCTCTTTTAAGTAATTTAACACGTATTTCACTACTATCAGATACAACAAATGGTCTTACACCTAATTTATATGGGCAAATTGGTACAATTACAAATCCTCTAACTTTAGGATCTACAATAGGTCCTCCTGCAGACATACAATATGCTGTAGAACCACTTGGTGTAGAAATAATTAAACCATCAGCTCTAAATTCTTCTACAATTTCTCCATCTACTGAAATTTCAAATTGTAACATTTTAGCAGGTTTATCTGTCATGATTACAACTTCATTTAATGCAGTGTATTCATGATTTTCATGTGAGACAATGATTTGACTACGTTTTTCTTTATAATATTTACCATCTAAAATACTATCTAAGGTTTTAAATGTATCATTAACTTCAATTTCAGTTAAGAATCCAACTGTACCCATGTTAATACCAAATATTGGTATTTCAGTTGTTATATGGGATTGTGTTCTAAGTAATGTACCATCACCACCAAGGATAATTGCAAAATCACATCTTAAATCTTGAAGATCTGTTGCAAGACCATTGAAGTTTATATTTTCTATTTGTTTTGCAATGCTTGGTGCTTTTTTCTGTGTATCTTTAATGATTTTTAAAAGATGAGGGTTATTTTTTAGTTCAGTAAGTTTTTTAGCAAGGGATGTTTCAATAGATACATTAATACCTTTATCAAGTAATGTGTTTGCAATTTTAACTGCAAAGAGCATTGATTTATATTCATCAATTCTTGAAACTATTGCAACAGAATCAATATCCTTAGTTTCATCATTATTTATGATTTTAATAAGTTTTTCATGGAGTTTTTTATTACTTGCACCAATAACTATAACTTTTTCATAAATACTTAATTTTGTATCTAGTTTTTCACCATATTTATTTGTAACAATTGCTCCTGCTTCTTTAACTATTAATTGACTTGCAGCAATATCAATTACTCTACTTCCTCTTAAATCAAGGAATGCATCATATTTTCCACATGCTATATAAGATAATTCAAGAACAACAGAACCAAGAACTCTCATTCTTCTTGCAGTATCTACAAGAGAAGAAACAGATACTGTTTTACTTTTTGTAAATCCACCAAGTGAAATTTTATCAAGTTGATCTTCTTTACTTGGATGCATTTCTTTATCATTAAGTAATGCTCCTTTTCCTTTTACTGCTTGGCATATATCTCCATTTGCAAAGTTTTTAATTGTACCTATTTCAACATCTTCAAGTGTTGCAACTCTTCCTTTTGGAACTGGTGCTATTGCTATTGATATACCAAATGCAGGTATGTTTTTAATTGCATTACTTGTTCCATCTAAAGGATCACATAAAAATATATATTTAGATTCTGGTGTTTTTTCTTCTATAAGTTCTTCAGTAATATTTACTTCTTCCATCATTCCTTGTCCAAGTTTTAATTCTCCTATTTCTTCACTAATAAGGTAACATATGAAGTCTTGATTTTTAAGATATGATATAACTTGGTCTTCAGCAGCTAAATCAATACGAGATGTAGGTGTTCCATCAGCTCCTATTTTAACAAATTTTCCAGATTCTTCTTTTCCAAAATGTACTTTTACTGCATTTTCAACATTCTCTATAATATCAAGAGATATTTGTTTACACATCTCTATTTCTTCTTCATTCATAGAATCCCTCATTTATATATTATAAATTTACAATTTTTTTATTTAATAATATTTTAATTAAATGATACTTTTTATTAAACAATTTATTCATCAATAATATCATCATTAATATAAACAACTGATGCAACAACAGATCCAATTTTTTTAACAGTATGTGTTGAGTCTTCAACAATCATTTGATTGATTTTAACATTTCGCTTACGCATCATATATTTAACCATTTCTACAGCTTCTTTCCTGTTTTCTTCATTAGAAACATTGACATTGGTTGTTTCAACAACACAACCTAATTCATCACCTATAGCAACTGCTACACATGCAGTAATTGTATCTCCTTTATTATTTGATGTTATGTTTGAAAGAACACAATTTACCATTGCACCTGGTTTAAGTTTAGGTAGTTCTACAATTTCGGTTTGTTTTCCTAACATACTTGAAACCTTTATTAGATTAACATCTCCGATTCCTGCATCACTTAGTGCATTATCAAAGGCATTTAATCTTGTTGGTCCTTCTCCTTTTCCTGATACAATTGCTACTTTCATTTTTTAATTTCCTTATAATTTGATATAAAATAAAATTTTATTATTTAATTGTGTTTTAAAATATTAAACTATAATTGTTTAATAGTTTTGAAATTTTTAAACTAGTTTTATTTATTATATTATAATTTAATATAATTTATTCTTTAATTA
>NZ_MRCT01000091.1 GCF_002208625.1 Methanobrevibacter sp. 87.7 | reverse complement strand
ATTATGAAATATTATAGATTATAATAATATTTATTACTTTAATTAGGTTTTATTTGATAAAATACAGAAAATTTACAGTTGATTATTATGGGTTTAACTAAAGAAAAATCTTTAAATAATCATTTTTTTAGGAATGTCATCCTAATGTTATTGGTTATTATTTTAAGTTTTTGTTTAATTACATCTGTATCTGCAGCTAGTAATAATTCCACAAGTCTTGAATTAAATAATACTCATCATACACATATTGTTACATCGAATATGACTAATGATGAAATTCAAAGTGTTATTGATAATGCAAGTAGTGGGGATATTGTAGAATTTAATAGTAAAAAGTATAATAATGTTTCTTTGGTGATTGATAAAAAATTAAACATTATTTCTACTGTTAAAAGTGTATTAGAAAGTTCTCATATTGTTACAGATAGAGCTAAATCATTAAGTGTAAAAAATAGTTTTGGATTTTATTTCACATCGAATAGTTCTGGTTCTATTCTTAAAGGATTTACTTTAACAGGTAATCCTGATTATCAAATCATGATTAATGGTGCTAATAATTTAAATATTGAAAATAACACAATTATTAGTGGAAAAAATGGTATTTATATAAATAATACTAAGAATTCTAAAATTATATCAAACAAAATTTCTAAAGTTCAGGATAATGGTATGATTATATATAATACTCATTCAACTACTATTAAAAATAATAATGCTTCATATAATGGTGAAAATGGTGTTTATTTCTTCAATATTAAAGACTCATATATTGGATATAATGATTTTTCAAATAATGGTTTAAATGGTATTGAATTAGGAGGTAGTACTAGTAATAATACTATTATTCATAATTATTTAAGAAATAATATAAATAATATTTTTATTAATTCTACTTCATATAAAGATAAAGTAACTCAAAATACAATTATTGGAGCAAGAATGGATCCAAATGCTAAATTTGATTATGATATGACTGGAATGGGAGTATTATTTGGTGATAGTTATAAATCTAGTACTAAAGATACTGGAATTTATATTGGATATAATACTATGGGATTTAATGCTCAATTTGATGCTAAAAACCATATGAAATTACCTATATTTAAATTAGGTGATAATTATTATGTTACTAATGATGGTAGATTAGCTACTGCACATTTATGTCCATTTTTACTTGGTGGTGAACTTGGTTGGGAAAATACTGGATATTTAAGATTAGGTTTTACTCAAAAAGGAAACCAACTTATTGGTAAATTATATGATAAAGCAGGTAATGTTGTTGAAGCAGGTGACTTTGATATAGATCAAGTTTCTGTTGATGGTAACAATGTAGGTGCTGCATCTTATCGTAATGGACAAGTAGTTATTAATGCTGGAAAAGACGGGGCTAATGTTAAAATTATTAGTAATGGTAGAACTATATTTGAAGGAATTGTAAAAGCTTTAGATTCTAGCCAATCTGGACAAGATAATTCAAAAAATGCACAAGGTTCAGGTAATTCAAAAGCAGATAATGATAATCTAGTTAATGGTGGTGGATCTTTAAACAATACTGATAATAATCTTATTGCAGCTATTGCTAATAGAAATTCTGGTAGAGGTTCAGGTTTAGGTTCCTTATTTGGTTCAGGTAATAGTAATATTAAAGTAAATGGTAGTGGTATTGCTTCTGGTGCTTATAGTGGAACTTCAAATAATGGACTTGGTACTGCTGGAGAAAATGGTCAAGGAGGATCTACTGTAAGTCAAGGTTCTGCTAGTTCTTCTAAAGCATATGAAATTGCAGCTAAAAAAGCTGCAAGTAAATTATCTTCAGATAATACTCGTAATCTTGCAGTTTTAGCTATTTTTGCTATAATGATATTATTTGTTATTGGATATAAACGTAGAAACAAAGATGATGACGATAATGATGATTATTAATTAAAAACTTTATTTTTTATCTTTTTTTATTCTTATTTTTTGATTTTTGTTTTTTTTTGGATTTGTTTTTCTTATTTTTGGAATTTCTTTATTTTAAAAATATAATAAAAAAAGTATGTTTGGTCTTTTTGTGATTTTGTTTTTAATTTTATTTTAAAAATATAATAAAAAAAGTATGTTTAGTCTTTTAAGAATTCAATCTCAAAAGCAATTACAGGATATTCTAAATTAAAGTTTGTAATAACTTCTGGTGAAATTTCACCAAATACACCTTCAATGTTTCCATGTTTAGAGCTTCCTTTTACTGAAGCTACTCTTCCTTTAATGAAACTTGGATTATCAGATTCTGAAATTTCCATTGTATATCCAAGGTTAGATAATACACTATCAGTTATAGATTTAATTTCAGTAAAGTTAGCATTAGAATGACATACTACAGCTGCTAATTTTTTACCTAAACGTGTATTAAATTCACTTGAATCATCAAGGTATATTACATCACCAATTTCAAATAATCTTTGAGGTAAATCTTCTGCTTTATTATCCTCTAAGAACTCCATTAATGCATTAAGAATACTAGTTCTTATCATTGTTCCTTCAACACTAATTGGTCTTGCAACTTGAACATGTTCTTTTTCTTCTTGTAACATTTTTTTATAGTGAGATTCTTCATTTGTAAGCATTAAACTCATAATCTCATCAAATCCAAGTCCAATCATAAGTTCACGAATAGTTTTTTCTGATTTAAACCAGTCATGTTCATATGCAACTGTATTAATATCTGGAAGTGTGCTTGGTATTTTTTTAATACAATATTGGATTGCAACATTTTCAATAATATCTACTTCATGTAAAATATCAATTCTAAATGGTGGAATTTGAACTTTAATTTCATTATCATTTAATATTTCTGCACCAAATCTTGCTTTTTCAAGTAATCTTTTTACTTCTTTTGCATCAAGTGTAGTTCCACCAATAAGTTCATTAGTTTTATCAACATGTACTAATGCTTCTTTTGAACTTAAATCAGGAGTAGTTATGGTTTTATCTTCATAAACCATTTCCATACTTTTAATTTTTCCTCCAACTTCTGCAAATGAAGAACAGATAATATTTAATGATTGTTCTACTGCTTTTTTATCTGTACCTGTTACATCTACAATAACAGTATTAGTTTCTTCAGTAAGTTTTGTAAGTTCACTATTAATAATTGGTGGCATACTCATAGTTTGATTATCACTATCAAGAATCATTGGATATTTATCAAATCCTTCAAGAAGATGAGCATATTTTTTACCTTTATCATGTTCTTCTAAAATTTCTTTAGGTTTAAGTTCTTTTTCCATTTCAAGTGGAACAAATGCATGTTCATCTTTAGCAGTTGCAATATATTTATAATCTCCAGATACTACATCTGCATTATGTATACCAATTGCTACTTTTTTTCTGTCACGACCAATAACCCAGTGAAGGTTTTCTTGGAAATCCATAATATATTTAATTTTGTTTCCTGTAAAGTTTACATTTTCAACTTTAGCAAATGCAATGTAAGGTCTTATTTTTTCAACTTCTTTTGAAATATATACTTTTTCTCCAGATGGTTCTACAGGGTATTCTGGAAGTCCTGTTTCTTGTGATAAAAATCCTTTAAGTGATCTTGCAACACCTTCTATTGAAAGGTTATCTGGACGATTTGGGAAGAATTCTACTTTAATTTCTTCATCATTAAAGTCTTCAATATCACTTCCCATCATAGGTAAAATATTAATAAGTTTATCTTTTTCTAAATCAATTCCTAAATCTTTTAAATCTTGATATTCGAATGTAATAACTGGCATTAATATTATCTCCAATTAGTAATTTTGATAATTAAAATTATATTTTTAAAGTAAAATAAGTATTAAAATAATTTAGTTTCTTTAATAATTAACTTACTATTTTTTTAAAAAAATACATTAAATATAATTATATTTATTTAATTTTTTAAAATATACTTTTTTTATTTATTAATTAATTTTTAAGTATTTTTTATAATAATTATATTTAATAATTAAGTTTTTAATTTTAAAAAGAAATTAATATATGGTTTTAGAAACCAAATATTAAAATGAAGAATAAAGATTCTATTACAAAGTGTAATGCTCTATGTTCAATAGTACCCATATTTCTAATGAATAATGAATGGATTAAATCAATAAATAAGTGTATTAATGCTGCTAAAATTCCAATTTCAATATTTAAGAAAATTATTGAAATTACAATAAAGTGGAATGCTGCTTCAATAAATTCATGTATTAACCAGGATTGGACATTACTTTTTGTTGTGATGTGGAGGATTCCACCAAATACAATGTAAAAATCACTGAAAATATTCCAAGTTAATTGACCATGTATTATATCACTTATTGCAAGGGCAACAGCAATATAAAACCATAATAATTGCATTTTTATTCTCCAAGTTTTTATTTAAAAATAATAATTATATAATATTAATTTATTTATATTAATTATATTAATTAAATATTTATCTATTATTAATTATATAATATAACATGAATAATTTTTATTCAAGTTTTTAGATTCAAAATTTAATTATATATTTATATTAGCTATTTTTTTAAAATTAAGATTTTAGCTATGTATATTGTGATTTAGTTTTTAAATTGATTTCTAGCTTAAATCATTTTAAAGATTTATTAATTTATTTAAAATTTTTATTTTATATATAAGTATTTTAATTAATTTCAAACTTTTTCATAATTAAATTGTAAATATATATTAAACTCATGTCTTAGAATTTCAAGTATTCTAATTACTAGCTAAATTTTTTTATAATTTTAATACTTAGAAACTATAAACTATTTTTATTTATTATTAATTTTATCAAAAATTGTGTATGGAGAGATTATGTCAGAAAAAGATATACCAAAAGATTATGACCATAATAAAGAAGAATTATGGCAGAAAAAATGGCAAGATGATAAAATTTATAAGTATATTGGTGATGGAACAAGACCAAGATATATTATAGATACTCCTCCACCATATCCAACAGGATCTATACATTTAGGTCATGTATTAAACTGGGTATACATTGATATGAATGCAAGGTATAGAAGATTAAAAGGATATGATGTATTATTCCCTCAAGGATGGGATTGTCATGGACTTCCTACTGAAGTTAAAGTTGAAGAACTTCATAATATTAAGAAAAATGATGTTTCTAGAGCAGAATTTAGGGATATGTGTATTGATTTAACCACTAAAAATATTGCTCTTATGAAAAAACAAATGTTATCTCTTGGTTTTTCTCAAGATTGGGATAGAGAATTTGTTACAATGACTCCAGAATATAGGAAAAGAACCCAATATTCCTTTTTAAAAATGTATAATCAAGGATTAATTTACAGAGGTATTCATCCAGTATACTGGTGTCCTAGATGTGAAACTGCTATTGCTTTTGCTGAAGTAGAATATGCAGAAAATAAATCTCATTTAAATTATGTTAATTTTCCACCTGCTGACCTTTCAGCTGTAGAAGAGTTCCCAGAAGATAATTCTTATATAAGACCTGATGGTCATAATGCAGATCCTAAAGAACCAGGAATTTTAATTGCAACTTCTAGACCTGAGTTAATGTCTGCTTGTGTTGCAGTTGTTATTCATCCTGATGATGAAAGATACAATCATCTTTTAGGTAAATATGTTGAAGTACCTTTAACTTCTCAAAAAGTAAAAATTATTGCAGATGAAGAAGTAGATCCAGAATTTGGTACTGGTGCTGTAATGGTATGTACTTTTGGTGATAAAACTGATGTAAGTTGGGTAAATAAATATGACCTTGAAGTTATTGAAGCTATTACAGAACAAGGTTTACTTACTTCTGCAGCTGGTAGATATGAAGGCATGACTTTAAAAGATGCTAAAGAAGCTACTATTAAAGATCTTAAAGAAGAAGGTTACCTTTTAAAACAAGAAGATCTTGATCAAAATGTTGGTCAATGTTGGAGATGTAAAACACCTATTGAAATTTTAGTTAAAAAACAATGGTTTGTTGCTGTTAGGAAACTTATTGACCAAGTTAAAAAATCTTCTAATGAAATGAATTGGGTACCAAAACATATGGAATCAAGACTTTTAAATTGGGCAGATTCTATGGAATGGGATTGGTGTATTTCAAGACAAAGATTATTTGCAACACCTATTCCTGTATGGTATTGTAAAAATTGTGGTAAAATTATTTTACCTGATGAAGATCAATTACCAGTAGATCCTACTGTAGATAAACCAAAACATCCTTGTGAATGTGGATGTGATGAATTTATTGGTGAAACTGATGTTTTAGATACTTGGATGGATAGTTCTATTTCTCCATTATCTATTGCAGGATGGCCTGATCCATCATATGTAAATGATTTCCCTGCAAGTATTCGTCCACAAGGACATGATATTATCCGTACATGGACATTTTATACTATTCTCAGATGTTTAGCATTAACTGATAAAAAACCATGGGATGATGTTGTTATTAATGGTATGGTATTTGGTGAAGATGGGTTTAAAATGAGTAAATCTAGAGGAAATGTTATTGCACCTGATGATGTAATTAAAGAGTATGGTGCAGATCCTTTAAGAACATGGGCTGCAAACAGTCTTCCAGGTTCAGATGTAGCATTTGCATGGAAAGATATTAAACATGGTTATAAATTCTTACGTAAATTCTGGAATGCATTTAGATTTATTAGTATGCATATCTTTTCAGATGATGATTTATCTGATGAAAAAACCATTAAATCAAGTCTTAATCCTATGGATAAATGGATTTTAGCTAAATTCACTAATTTAAATAGAACTGTTGATGAAGCATTCTCTAAATATGAATTTGCAAAAACTATTACAAGTATTGAACAATTTGTATGGCATGATTTCTGTGATGAATATATTGAAGCTGTAAAATATAGGTTATATAATGATGATGTTTCAGATGCATCACGTATTGCTGCTAAATATACTCTTAGATATGTTGTAGAAAATACTCTTAAAATCTTATCTCCTATAGCTCCATTCTTTACAGAAGAAGTATATCAACACTTTGAAGATTCAAGTATTCATAAATCTTCATGGCCTGAAATTGTTGAAGAATTTGATGATAATGATTTCATGATAAATGGTGACTCTGCTATTGAAATAATTGATGAAGTAAGAAGATTTAAATCTGCTAATAAAATAGCATTAAATGCACCTCTTGCTAAAGTTAATATTTACACTTCTGATTTAGCAGATATTTGTAATACATTTAAAGAAGATATTGCAGGTACTTTAAAAATCAATGAATTAAATGTTTTATCTGGTAAACCTGATATTCATGAAAAAGTTATTGAAGTAGAACCAGTAATGAGTAAAATTGGGCCTGAATTTAAATCTGATGCAGGTAAAATTGTTGGATATGTTAAATCTGCATCTGTTGATGATATTGCAGATGAACTTTCAGAAAATGGTAAAATCGTTATTGGTGATATGGAAGTTAATAAAGATTACTTCAATCTTAAAACAGAAGTAGTTGGAGCTTCTGGTGAAAAAGTAGATATCTTCCAATCTGAAGATTTAGATGTTATTTTAGAAGTTATTAGATAAAATGACTTCTATTTAACTATTTTTAATTATTTTAATTATTTTTTTATTTATGCTGTTTTTATTTTTAATTTTTACTTATTTTTAGTTTTTTAGCTATTTTTATAGTTAATAATAGTTTTTTAGCTATTATTTTATTT
>NZ_MRCT01000090.1 GCF_002208625.1 Methanobrevibacter sp. 87.7 | reverse complement strand
TTATAAAAATTTCTATTTAAATAATATTTTAAGATAAGTGTAAAATATTTAAATATTACAATTAATCATAAAAGGATTGGAATTAATGATTGATTTAATTAAAATACTAGTACATCCTGTAAATAACTATGAAAAAGTATTTTTTATAATTATAATAATAATTATTGCAACAATTTTTCTTAGATTAATAACATACTCAATGAAACATCTTAAAAAAAATACAGACATAGATATGACAGGACCTTATCTTATTCGTGATTTACTACAATATATAGTATATATAGTTGCTGCATTACTTATTTTAGAGATATTTGGAATAAATATTCAAGGAATTCTTGTAAGTATAGGAATTGTGAGTATTATAATCGGTTTTGCTGCTAAAGATATAATTTCTGATTTTATGAGTGGATTATTCTTATTAGTAGATAAAACTGTAAAAGTAGGAGAAACGATTTCAGTAAATAATTTTAAAGGTAAAGTTATACAATTAGGATTTAGAACAACAACTATTAAAACTGCAGATAATGTGATAGTAACAATACCAAATTCTCAACTTGGTACTACACCATATGCAAATAATACAAATGAACTTACAACTCTTCTAACCTTACCAATTCTTCTTAGTCCAAATATAGATATTGAAGAATTTGAAAAAGAAGCAGTTAAAACTTGTAAAAAACTTGATTTTACAGTTAAAGATTCAATAATGAAAATTAATGTAAATGAAATAAATGAAATGGGTACAAAAATAGTTCTTGTTGTTGGAGTAAGTGATTATGAAAATATTGAAAGATATAGAGTAATCATTGCAAATAAAATAAGAGAGATTATTAATAATATGAATAATAAAAAACAAGAGACAAATACTCATAAAATTATGATTAAATAAAAATAGATTATAACTAATGTATTATATTAAATTATAAAAAAGATAGAGAATATACAATTTTAAATTATATTTAACTTAAGATAGAAAATATAACTATTATTATGAATTATTAAAAATTAAATATTATAATTAAAATAATAAATTACATCTAATGGTTAGGTGATTAAAAATGCTAAGTCAATTACAAAAAGAGATAATAGATTTAAAAGAAGAAAAAAATGCAATTATTCTTGCACATAACTACCAAAGAAAAGAAATACAAGAAATTGCAGACTATTTAGGAGATTCATTAGGATTATGTATAAAAGCAAGCCAAATTAAAGATAAAGATATAGTTGTTTTCTGTGGTGTAGATTTTATGGCAGAAACTGCATATATATTAAATCCTGATAAAAAAATATTAATCCCAGATGCAAGAGCAGATTGTCCAATGGCAAATATGTTATCTGCAGAACAAATTAAAGAAGCTAAAAAACAATACCCTGAAGCTGCAGTTGCTTTATATGTAAATAGTACAGCAGAAGCAAAAGCAGAAAGCGATATCTTAGTTACAAGTGGTAATGCAACAAAAGTTGTTAATGCATTAGATGAAGATGTAATTTTATTTGGACCAGATACAAACCTTGCAAATTATACACAAAAATTCACAGATAAAGAAATAATCCCAATACCTGGTGATGGCCATTGTTATGTACATAAAATGTTTAATCCAGGAGACATAGCATTTAAAAAAGAAGAACACCCTAATGCAGAAGTTCTTGTTCACCCTGAATGTAATACTGATGTACAAGAAGCTGCAGATCTTGTTTTAAGTACTGGTGATATGTTAAATTATATTAAAGATTCTGATAAAGAAGAATTTATATTAGGTACAGAAAAAGATATTATATCAAGAATAGAACTTGAAATACCTGGTAAAAAATGTTATCCATTACTTGATGATGCAATATGTAAAACTATGAAATTACATACTCTTGAAAAAGTAAGAGATTGTCTTCTTAATGAAGAACCTCAAGTTATAGTTCCTGAAGAATTAGTTGAGAAATCTAAACAATCAATTGAAAGAATGTTAAAAGCTTCAAAATAAATTTTAACTCTCTTTTACTTACTTTTTTAATAATCATAAATCATTTTAAAAATATTTACTTTTAAACATTTAAATAAAATTAAAAATACTTATTCTTTATTATTTTAAACCTTAAAAAACTAAATTACTATTTTTACTATATTTTAAAAATTATTTTTATTTGAAATTTAAAATTAGAAGTATTAATTTAAAAAATAGCTATTAAATAGCTATTTAATAAATACATCCTCTAAAACACCAGAAAGATAACAAGTCATTTCTATTTCTTCACGAGACTTAAAATCATCAAATTTAAAATGTGCAAGATCAGAAGCAAATGGATAATACTTATCTGTAAAATTCATAGTAATTATAAGATCATTATCAATAATTTTATGATTATCCTCAATATGTTTATCTAAATAATCTAAAGAAAATTCATCAAGATTACTTACAGTATAAACAATAAAATTATCATTTTTTCCTTTTGTACCATAATCTGTAATTTCAACATTCATCATAATTACACCTAAAACTTTTTTTTAAATTAATTATCTATTATTATCCACTAAAACTAAACTTTAAAAGTAGTATACTCAAAAATTAAATAAACTCATTTAAAAACTCTTTTAAATTAGATTCTACTTTTTTAAGTTCACGTGAACCAATATGACCATTTATTGAATCATATATTAAAAGTTCTGAATTTTTAATCATATGAGACATTGGAATAGCATCTAAATTAGGTGGAAAATATTGATCTTGATTAATAGCAACAATTAATACTTTTGCAACAATATCCTTAAGTTTATCTTCAATATTATAGTTTAAAGAAGCATCATTTCTATAAACCATATCATTAATATCATCAAGAGTATCTTCACTAAGCATTTCTTCAATACTTAAATCAATTTCATAATTAGATTTATTACGATAAAATTCTCTTGAAAAACCATAATTAAACATTACTTCATTTGCAAGTTTAAATGTTCTATTTAATTCTTCAGACGCAATATAATCCCCATCATTATAATCAGGACAAGATTTAACAATATCATCCATAATACGAGATAAAGCATAATTATGTCCTGCAACTTTATAACTACTTACAAGAGAAATTACAAAATCCATTTCTAAAGGATAATAAGCAGCCCAAGTAAGAACTGTAAAACCACCCATAGAATTTCCAATCATTCCTTTAAGATGAGTAATGTTAAATTTTTCTTTTAAAAATTGTCTTTGAAAATTAACCATATCAATTATAGAGTAATGTGGAAAATCACCTTTAAGATTTGTCATAGAAGGTGAAAGAGATCTTGGTGAACCAAGTGAACTTAATGATATTAAAAATAATTTATCAGTATCAAAAACTTCACCACTACCAGAAATATCATTAATACGTCTTAATGAACCATAATCACCACTAGAACCATGACAATATAAAACACCATTAATTATTTCCCCATCATCATTATAAATTGGTGTACCTACAGTAATATATTCAACATCAACATTTTCTAAAACATCACCAGTAGAAAATTTAAATTTATCTAAAGTAAAATATTCTGGTTTTTCAAAGTCTAAATCTGAAAACAAATAAATAACCTCAATTAATAATTTAAGTATTTAATAAACATTTTTTTAATAAAAATATAAACATATATTTAATTAAATTACTTAAATAATTTATTAAAATAAAAGTACTTAAAAAAAATAGCTATTAAAAAGATTAAAATAAAAAATTTATAAATTAATAAGTAAATTTATAAAATAAAATCTAGAAAAGAATAAACTAATGAATTACAAAAATATTGAAAAACCAAATATTGATGAAAGCTACGATTTTATAGAAGAAGGACTTCGTAAAAGAGCAACTATAAGTTTATTTACATATTGTAAAGTTGAATATGAAGGACGTGCACTTAGTCAACTTGGTTATGGTGAACGTTTAATAATAATTAAACCAGACGGTTCATTTTTAATTCATCAAGATAAAAAAGTAGAACCTGTAAATTGGCAACCACCAAAATCAAGAACTAAAGTTTACATTAAAAATAATAAATTATTCCTAGAAAGTAATAGACGTAGCCCAAGAGAAAGATTAGAAGTAGAAATAGAACAAATTGAAACTGGAACATATGCTATTCTTGAAGATTATGAAGAATTAGAACAAGCAGGTTATGAAAAAGATATGGGTGATATGATTATGAAAAATCCCCACATCATAGAAGAAGGATTTAAACCAACTTCAAGAGAATATAGTGTAGATAGTGGATTTATTGATATTCTTGGTAAAGATATAAATGGGAATTTAATGGTTTTAGAACTAAAATCCCGTAAAATTGGAGTAAATGCAGTTAAACAAATAAGACGTTATGTTGAAGATTTAAGAAATACAGAAAATAAAGAATTTAAAACCGAAAAAGATAAGAAAAAAATAAGAGCTATTTTAGTAGCACCAAAAATAGATAATGATGCTGAAGAAATGATTGAAGAAGAAGGTTTTGAATTCAAAGCATGTGAACCTCCAAAAGAACTTAAAAAAGATAAAAAAGTAACATTAGACATATTTAAATAAAAATAGGAAGATAATATGAAAAAATGTAAATATTGTGAAACTGTTAATGAAGATTGGGCAAGATATTGTAATTATTGTGGAAAACCACTTAATGAAGAAGATCCTAATCAAAGATATACACAAGAATTTAATAGCCCAGAATATACAAATCCAATGAATTATAATGAAGATAAAATAATTCTTATTGGATATATAATTTCAATTATATTTGGATGGGGATGGGTTCCATTACTTCTTATAAATTCATTAAGTAGTGTTGGATTTATTGGTTTCTTTGGATTATTTTTACCATTTTACATGATAAATTCATCAAATCCTAAAATTAAAAAACATGGAATAATTCAACTTTTAATATGTTTAAGTGGATTTTTAATAGCTATTTTATTAATGATAAATATGCTAAGATAGCTTAAAAATAATAAGTTTATAAAAAAGCATTAAAACTAAAAATAACTAACCTAAAAAAAGAACTAAAACTAAAAACAAAAAAAATCCAATGAATAAAAAAGCATTAAAGCTAAATAAATAAAATTTAAAACTAAAATGCAATAAATTTACTAAAAAAATAAAAAATATATCTAATTATAATAAAAATTAATCAGATATATTATTCTGTTTTTGCAACTTTTTAATTTCAGACATATGATAATCTAAAGTAAATTTATTTGCAGGTTTTGGAGATGTAATACTATGTTCATCTTTTACAAGTTTATAAATTAAATAATCTTCAGTTGATAAATCTATTTCTTCATCTTCAGGTAACATAGGTAATTCAAGAATTTCCTCAGTAATATTTTTATATTCTTTTTCTTCAAGAGATATAAGCTCATCAAGAGGCATTTCTTGAATTTCAGGATTTAATTGCCTTCCAAGTGCAACTAAACCATTAACTTTTGTTCCATTAATATCAAATTCAGATTTTCTAATTTGTTCTAAACTAAATAGAACATGTTCCCGTGTAACTTTCGTGACAGGAATCTCCTTAGAAGTACCTATAAGATTAATTTTATAATCGTTTTTCCAATTACTAACAGTATAAATTGCATAATCAATATCATCACATTTAACAGTATATCTCTCTGTATCTACCATAATATCACGATTTTATAAAATAATAAACTTAAATTTTAATATATAATTAATTCTTATATTTATTAATAGAAATTAAAAAAACTTTCTTTTTAAAATTAGCATTAAAAAAAAATATTATAAAAAAAAAAAATAAAAAAATAAAAAATAGTGATAAAATGAGGAATAATCTTAAAATTGGATTATGTCAAATGAATGTAGTAGATAATAAAGAATTAAACATAAAAAAAGCAATATCAATGATAAAAGAAGGAAAAGAAAATGGAATTGATATTGCAATACTTCCAGAAATGTTTAACTGCCCATATGAAAATGAAAAATTTATAGAGTATGCAGAAAAAAAAGAAGAAAGTCCAACACTTAATGCTATATCAGAACTTGCAGATAAATTAAATTTATATATCCTTGCAGGAAGTATTCCTGAAAAAAAAGAAAATAAAATATATAATAGTAGCTATTTCTTTGATAATAATGGTAAAATCATTGCAAATCATAAAAAAATGCATTTATTTGATATAGATGTTCCAGGTAAAATTAGATTTATGGAATCAGACACATTAAGTGCAGGAAATAATTTTACAATAGCTAACACTCCTTTTGGAAAAATAGGAATGGGAATATGTTATGATATAAGATTTGTAGAACTTGGAAGAATACTAACACTTAATGGAGCAAGAATATTAATTTATCCCGGTGCATTTAATCTTACAACAGGTCCAGCTCATTGGGAATTATTATTTAGATCTAGAGCATTAGATAATCAAGTTTATACAATAGGTGTTGCACCTGCATTAAATAAAAAAGCAAATTATAATTCTTTTGGTCATTCAATTGTTGCTAGTCCTTGGGGAGATATTATTGCAGAATGTGGATATGGGGAGGAACTTAAAATAGTAGATATTAACTTAAATAAAATAAATCAAGTAAGAAAAGAAATTCCTATACTAAAAAATAAACGGGATGATTTATATAAAGTTGAAAAAATAGCTAAATAAAAACTAAAAATAATAAACAAAAAAATAGCCAAATAAACAATACAAAAAACTAAAAATAATAAAAAATTGTTATAACCAAAATAAGCAGTTAATTAAAAATAGAATTAATTATTTAATAAATAAAAAAAGTAAAGATAAATTTAATTAGTTAATTTATCTAATCTTTTTTGGAACCATTCTTCTTTACCTGGATTTAATTTTGAAAAGAGTTCAATAGCAATATTTAAAATACGTACCTCATCATCATATTTATTTAATTTACGATAAAGAATACATAATCTTTTATAAGGTGCTTGACTTGTTGATTTTTCATTAACATAAACTTCATATTCTCTTGCAGCTGCTTCAAGATCTTCTTTTTCTAAAACTTTAATATCTTTCATAGGTTTTGCTTTAGAAGTAGGTTGAAGTTTACCTCCAGCTTTCATTACTTTTTCAGCTTTTTTAATAGTTTTATTACAAGATTTTTTAAAGTCTTTATCTTTTTCTTTACGTCTTGCTTGTTTAATTAAAGCAATAGATTCTGGAGTTGCAAGATCACCTAATGCATAAATAGAATATAATCTTACACCCCAATCATCATCATTAAGACCTGATGCAATATAATCCATTTTATCTCTTGCTTGAAGAGCACCTAAACCACGAATAGCTGTTTTACGTACATTTGGATCTTCATCATCAACTGCACTTACAAGAGCATCAATAGTCTTAGGACTGTGAGTTTCTTTAAGTGCAAAAATTAAATAACGTTTATCTGAACCAGTAGCAGAGTTAAATTTATCAATTAATTTATCTACAGCAACATCACCAAATGTTCCTAAAATTTGAGCAGCTTTAAATCTTACATTAGTATTCTCATCTGTAGTAGCTTCAATTAATGGATTAATAACTGATTCATCCTTAACTCCATATAAATTCTTTATAGCTTCTTTTCTTACTTCAACATCATCATCTTTAAGTTTTAAAATTGCTTCTTCGACAGTTAAATCGCCCATATTATCATATTTCCTCTAATAGATTATATTACATAAAAGTAAAACTTCAATAAACTAATAAAATATTTATTAATTAATTTATTAATATTTTTCTAAAAATTTACAATACAAAAA
>NZ_MRCT01000009.1 GCF_002208625.1 Methanobrevibacter sp. 87.7 | reverse complement strand
AAAAAATAAAAACTAAAAAAAACACAAAAACACAAAAAATACCTAAAAAAAATAAAAACTAAAAAAATAATAAAAAAACTAAAAATAAAAAAGATAAGAATTAATTTTGAACAATACCTCTAGATACAGCAGTTGGTCCTGTACGAGCTATTTTTTTAATTCCATATCCTTTAACTAGTCTAATTAATGCATCAATTTTACTTGGATCACCAGTAATTTCAATTGTTACATTATTATCACAGACATCAATAATTTTACCTCTGAAAATATTAACATATTGCATGATTTCAGATCTAGCTTTCTCATTTTTAGTTTTAACTTTAATTAAACAAAGTTCTCTTTTAACAGATACTCCTGGTTTTAATTCTTTAACTTTAATAACATCAATTAATTTGTTTAATTGTTTTTTAACTTGTTCTAAACCTTTTTCATCAGCGTTTACAACGATTACCATTCTAGCCAAAGATTCAACTTCAGATTCACCTACTGTAATACTGCTAATGTTAAATCCTCTTCTTGTAAAAAGACTTGTAACTTTTTGTAAAACACCTGGTTTATCTTCAACCAAAGTAGATATTGTATGACTTTCAAGCATTTTTAATCCCTCTAATTTTCATAGTCTTTAGCAAGCTCATATTCACCAAGAATTTCTTCAACACCTGCACCTGCAGGAACCATAGGTAAGAATTCATTTTTCTTAATTTCAATATCTAATACAAGAGCTTCATTATCTTTAATAGCTTTTTGTACAGCTTTTTTAGTTTCACCTGGTTGAGTGATTTTTTCAGCATTAATATTGAAACTTTCTGCTAATTTAACAAAGTCTGGAACATTTCCAAGATCAGTTTCTGATAAACGTTGATTATATAATAAACTTTGCCATTGATATACCATACCTAATTTACGATTGTTTAAAATAGTGACAATAACAGGTAAATCATATTCACGAACTGTTGCAAGTTCTTGACATACCATTAAGAATCCACCATCACCAACAATAGATAAAACAGGATCATCTTCACATGCAACTTTTGCACCAATAGCTGCTGGGAAACCGAATCCCATAGTTCCAAGACCACCAGAAGATATGAATTTACGTGGTTTATTAACATTAAAGTAATGTGCAGCAAACATTTGATGAAGACCAACATCAGTTGTAACAATTGAATCTTCAGTTAATCCTTCAGATATTTCCCTAATAACTCTTTGTGGCATTAATGGAACACTATCATAATTAGTTCTAGGTATTAATTCTTGTTTTTTAATTTCTAAATTTTTAAACCAATTAACAGCATCATTATTAGGTTTATATGATTTTAATTCATTGTTAAAGATTTTTAAAATGTTTTTAGCATCTCCAACAATAGGAATATCTACATCAACATTTTTACCAATTTCAGCAGGATCAACATCAATATGTATAACTTTAGTACCATTAGGTAAAAATTCGTCTAATTTACCAGTAGTCCTATCTGAAAATCTAGTACCAATAGCAATTAAAATATCTGCTTTATTAATATTTTTATTAGCAACTAATCTTCCATGCATTCCTAACATACCAAGAGAGTAATCTTCATCTTCAGGAACAGCACCTTTACCCATTAAAGTAGTTACAACTGGAGCTTTAATTGTTTTTGCGAATTTTTGTAATTCAGCACTAGCACCAGAAATAATAACTCCTCCACCAGCTAATATCATAGGATTTTTAGCTTTAGCAATTAATTTGCAAGCAGTTTTAACTTGTTTAATATTTCCTTTAAGAGTAGGATTATAACCTGGTGTTTTAATTAATGAAGTACTATATTTAGTTAATTCATTTTCTTGCATTTCTTTTGGGATATCAATAAGAACAGGTCCTGGACGACCAGTTTTAGCTATATTAAAACTTGATTTGATAATTGATGGGATACTATCAATATCTTTAATTTGATAATTATGTTTTGTAATAGGCATTGAAATTCCCATAATATCTGCTTCTTGAAATGCATCATTTCCAATTAAATTTGAGGATACTTGACCAGTTAAAGCTATAATTGGAGAAGAATCCATATAAGCATTAGCAATACCTGTAATAAGGTTAGTTGCACCCGGACCTGAAGTAGCTACACAAACACCCACTTTACCGGAAGCCCTAGCATATCCTTCTGCAGCATGTGCAGCACATTGTTCATGACGTACTAAAATATGGTTTAAATCATCATCATACAATGAATCATAAAATGGTATAACTGTTCCACCAGGATAACCAAATATAGTATCTACACCTTGTTCTTTTAGAGCTTTTATAATAGCTTCTCCGCCCTTCATTCAATCACCTTTTTTAAATAATTACTAATTCTTAATTTAAAAACTTAATTTTTAAAATTTTTAACTAAAATAATGTTTTAAAATGTATAAAACCATATTTAAAATTATAAAATTTAAAGAATAAATAAACAATTTAAAAACTTAATTTAAAAATTTCTATATTATTTATTATAAATTTTCTAAAAAGAATTAGTAATACAAATTTACAAATTTATTTTATTCATTTACTAAAATACAATAATATTATATTTAAAGATTTATATAAACTTTAATAATTAGAAATTATTTAATGATATTTTAAAAAAAAGGTGAAATTATGAAAGTTTTAGTAGTTGGTGCTGGTGCTAGAGAAAATGCAATATGTGACTCATTAAAAGATGATGTAGACTTGTATACATATATTAGCAAAAAAAATCCAGGAATAAGCAAAATATCCAAATATACTATAGGTGATGAAGGGGATGTTAATAAAGTTGCAGAATATGCAAAAGAAAATAATATTGAAATTGCAGTTATTGGTCCAGAATCTCCACTTGGAAAAGGTATTGTAGATAAACTTGAAGAAGTTGGAGTAAAATGTGTAGGTCCTTGTCAAAGTGCTGCAAGAATTGAAACCGATAAATCATTTATGAGAAATTTATTTGAAAAATATAATATTCCAGGATCTTTAACCTATAAAGTATTTGATAATACTAAAGACCTTAATGAATTCCTTGACTCTTATGATAAACAAGTTGTAGTAAAACCTGTAGGTTTAACTGGAGGAAAAGGAGTTAAAATTGTAGGTGATCATTTAAAAAATAATGAAGAAGCAAAAGAATATGCTTCAGAAGTTATTGATAATGTAATGGGAGGATTTGCACAAGTAATTATTGAAGAACGTGTAATTGGAGAAGAATACACTATTCAAGCTTTCTGTGATGGAGAACATTTAGCACCAATGCCTGCTGCTCAAGATCACCCACATGCATTTGAAGGAGACCAAGGTGCAATTACTGGAGGTATGGGTTCTTACTCAGATAAAGGTGGACTTTTACCATTTTTAACTCAAGAAGATTATGATGAATCAGTAGAAATCATGAAAAAAGTTATAAAAGCAATTGCAAAAGAAGCTAAACCTTATAAAGGAATATTATATGGTCAATTTATGTTATCAAATGAAGGACCACGTTTAATAGAGTTTAATGCAAGATTTGGAGATCCTGAAGCAATGAATGTTCTTCCTTTAATGGATACAAAAATGATTGATGTATGTAAAGCAATTGTTAATGGAACATTAGATAAAGTTGAATTTAAAGACCTTGCTAGTGTATGTAAATATATAGTACCTGATGGATATCCAAATACTAAATATGCTGGAGAAAATATTGAAGTCGATGAAAATAAAATCAATGATTTAGGGGCTAAAATATTTTATGCTTCAGTATCAGAAGAAGATGGAAAAATTAAACTTACAGGTTCAAGAGCTTTAGGAATTGTTGCTCAAGGTAAAAGTATATCTGAAGCAGAAAAAATAGCTGAAGAAGCATGTAAATATGTTAAAGGTAACGTTTACCATAGAAAAGATGTAGGTACAGATACTCTTGTTCAAAAACGTGTCAATCATATGAATGAAATTAGAAATAATTAAATTTTATTAAAATTTAAGTTATTTTCTAATATAAAAATTTATTTTGAAGTTTAAAAATTATTTAATTAGATTAAAAAAACTTAATTTAATTTAATTATATAAAATATAGATTTTAAACCATATTTTTTTTAAAATTAAATCAAAGTTTATTAGAAAAGCTTTTATAAGTATAAAAAACATATATTATTCTTTATTATACTTATTAATTTTTTTGGAGTAATGAAATGAATAGTCTTTTATCAGTATGTGATGTTAAAGATGATGTATTAGATATCATCAAATTAGCTAATGATTTTAAAAATGGTAAAATAGAAGAAAAACCATTAAAAGATCAAAAATTAGCAATGATTTTTCAAAAATCATCAACAAGAACAAGAGTTTCCTTTGAAGTAGGAATGTATGAATTAGGTGGAACAGCACTCTTTTTATCAACAAATGATATACAACTTGGAAGAGGAGAACCTATTAAAGATACTGCAAAAGTATTAAGTAGATTTGTTGATGCAATAATGATAAGAGCTAATAATCATGCAGATGTAGTTGAATTTGCTAAAGAAGCAGATATTCCTGTTATAAATGGTTTAACAGATGAAGAACACCCATGCCAAGCATTTGCAGATATGTTAACTATATATGAACATAAAGGTGATTTTAATAGAAAATTAACCTTTGTTGGTGATGGAAATAATGTTTCTAATTCATTATTACTTATTTGTGCATGTTTAGGTATGGATTTTGCAATAGCTTGTCCTAAAGGTTATGAACCTAATGAGGATATTGTAAAAAAAGGAAAAGAAATAGCTAAAGAAACAGGTAGCGAAATCATTATAACCTCTGATATTGAAATTGCATTAAAAGATGCAGATGCTGTATATACTGATGTATGGGTTAGTATGGGTGATGAAAAAGAGGCTGAAAAAAGAAACAATGATTTTGCAAAATACCAAGTTAATAGTAATCTTATGAAATTAGCAAAAGATGATGCAATATTTATGCATTGTTTACCTGCAATAAGAGGTAAAGAAGTTACTAGTGATATCATTGATGGTAAACAATCAGTAATCTATGATGAAGCTGAAAATAGATTACATGCACAAAAAGCTATTTTATACTATTATCTTAAAAATTAAATAAAATTAAATTCTATTCATTACTCTTTTTTACTATTTTTATTACTACTTATTTAGAAGTTTTAAAAATACTCTCTTTTACTATTTTTATTACCCATTATTTAGAAGATTTAAAACCCACACACATTTACTAATTTTATTAAATAATACAACAAACAATTAGAAGTCTTAAAACTTTTATTATACTTTATATATTATAATAAACTTAAACACTAGCTAAAAGAAAGTAAATTAAACAAATACTAATTTTTAATTAAATAATCAATAAATTACTTTTTTATTGTAATTATTAAATTTTTAATTTTATGAAATTTTTAGAAATCTTTATATAATATTAAAGATTTATATTAAAATACTTGTATATGCAAGTATTGTATATACAAGAGTTATAATGTTTATATTTGAAAATTATATTAACAAAAAAATTCAAAAAATAAAGAATTATAAATTTATCCAAATACAAGTTCTAAAGAGAGGTAAAAATGACAAATGAAACAGATAATGAACGAATTAAATTAATTAGAGGAGATCCTAAAAAAGCAATAAGAAAGTTAGCATTACCAGTAATTTTAAGTATGTTACTTATGAGTTCAAATAATGTTATTGATAGTATATGGGTTGCAGGATTAGGTTCTAATCCACTTGCAGCATTAGGTTTTGTAACACCATTATTTTTAATTGTAGTAGGTATTGGAGTAGGTGTTGGTGCAGGTGCAAACTCCCTTATTTCAAGATTTATTGGAGCAAAAAAACATAATTCTGCAAGTAATGCAAGTGTTCATTCAATAATAATTGGTATAATAGTTACAATTTTATTAACAATTGTATTAACTGTATTATTAAAACCTATACTTATTGCAATGGGTGCAAAAGAAGTTATTAATTATGCAATGGAGTATGGTATAATAATTGTACTTGGTACATATTCCTTTACTCTTCCAGCATTATTTGGTGGTATATTTAGAGGAGAAGGAGATGTTAAAAGATCAACTATACCTCTTGTAACAACTGCAGTATTAAATATAATCTTAGATCCAATATTTATTTATATATTAAATTTAGGTATTGCAGGAGCAGCTTTAGCAACAGTATTAAGTGGTACAATAGGACTTATACAATTTTTATATTGGGTTAAAATTAAGAAAAATACATATTGTTCAATGGAACTTGACTATTATAAAAGAAATAGAGATATGTATAAAGAAATTCTTATTGTTGGAATACCAGCAAGTATAGAACAATTAGTAATGTCTATAACTGCAATTCTTATTAATGCAATACTTGCAATATCTGCAGGTACAACTGCTGTAGCAGTATATACTGCTGGTTGGAGATTAGTACAAATTGGAATAATGCCAGCAATAGGTATTGGAACAGCATCAATTACTGTAGCTGGTGTTGCATATGGTGAAAGAAACTATGAAAAATTAAACACAACAATAAATTATAGTGTAAAAATTGGACTTATAGTAAGTGTAGTAGTAGCTGCAATATTTTATATATTCTCTTATCCATTAGCATATCTTTTCTCATATTCATCAACAAGTGCAAATTTAGCACCATTAATATCACAATTCTTACAAATTATGGTATTATACATCTTACCAGTACCATTTGGAATAGTTGCATCAAATGTATTCCAAGCATTAGGTAAAGGAAGCCATTCTTTAATATTAACAACAATAGAAGTTTAATACTTGATGTTATATTCTGTGCAATTGCCGCATTTGTATTAAGTGCAGGAGCAGTAGGAGTTTACTGGGGTATTGTAATAGGAGATATTGTAGGATCTATAATTGCATTTATTGCAATAAACGTATATGTTAAAAAATTATATAAATTAAACAAATTTAAAGATGCAAAAAACTAAAAAAAGCTAAAAATAAGAAAATCAATAAAAATTAAAAAAATAACTTATAACTTATAATAAAAACACTTAGAACTAATAAGTTATAAGTTATAATTAAATTTAAGAGGTAAAACATGGAAAAGATAAATAAAAAATCAGGAATAGGATTACCTGGTCTTTTTGATTCTATACATAGAAATCATTCAATATACCTAAAACATGCATTAAAAAACGAAGACATTAGTTTTGGACAATTTCCATATTTAATGTACCTTTATCATGAAAAAGTTAATAATAACGATAATAGTACACAAATAGAAATAGCTAATGCATATGGAGTTACAGAAGGTACTGTTGCAAGAGCACTAGTAAAAATGGAAGAAAATAATATTATTGAAAGAGAAGAAAATAAAGAAAATAGAAGGGAAAAAATTATTAAATTAACTGAAAAAGGAAATAATTTAGCTAAAAAATTTAGAGATATTGATTATAAATGGGAAGAAGAAATATTAAAATTCTTAGATAATAATAAAAAAGAAGATTTTAGAAAAACAATAGAAGAAATAGAATATTATTCTAGAAAATACAATAATAAAATAAAAAACCAATAAAAAACTAAAACAAGCAAATAAACAATAAAATAAAAAAAAGTAAGAATGTGAAATTACATTCTTTCTGGTGCAGCTACACCTAAAATATCTAAAGCATTTTTAAGAGTGGTTTTAGCTTTTTCAACTAAAATTAATCTTGAAGATTCAAATTCAGATCCAACTACTTGATTAGATTTATAAAATTTATTAAAATCACTTGCTAATTCTTGACAATAAGCAGCAATTGGATGAATTCTTCTAATTTCTGCAGAATCTGCAATTAATTTAGGATATTTAGCTAAAGTTCTAACAAGATCAGATTCTAATTCATTAGGTTCCCAATTATCCTCAAATTCTAAATTATCTAAATCAATTCCTTGATTTTCTGCTTTAGAAAGTAATTTAGAAGCACGAGCATGAGCATATTGAATAGATGCACAACCTCTTTCAAAGTTTAATGCATCCTCCCATTTAAATTTAATATGTTTTTCAGGAGATAATTTAGCAATAAAGAATCTTATTGCTCCAATACCAATTTCTTCTGCAATTTCATCAATATCTTCTTCTGATAAATCATTACGTCTAGATTTAATTTCTTCTTTTGCTCTTTCAACTGATTCATCAATAAGTTCATCAACTGAAATAAAGTTACCAGTACGTGAAGACATACTTCCTTCAGGTAATGTAATAAATTCATAGAATAAAACTTCTACATCATCAGAATTAGGTTTTATTTTTTCAAGAATTTCAAGAGCAGCTTTTACTTGACGGAATGCAAGTTTATGATCTGCACCAAGAATATCTAAAACAATATCTCCTTGATCACATTTATACATATGATATGCAATATCTCTTGTAGAATAAAGTGAAGTACCATCAGCTCTTCTTAAAACAAGACTATTTTTAATACCAAATTCACCAAGTTTAAGACGTAAAACATCTTCCATACGAGCATAACCTACTTCTACCATTTCATCGACATATTTATCTACATCACCATTACATACAAAAGTTCCTTCCCAAACAAATTTATCATGTTTAATATGCATACGTTTTAAAGTAGCTTTTACTCCATCAAGACATTTATTAATAGTATCTTCAAATAATTTATTTAATTCCTCATTATCTCCTTTTTCATACTCTTTAATTAAAGCATCTACTCCAGATTCAAGTGATGGATCTTCTTTAAATTTTTGATTAACTTTAAGATAAATTTGACCAATATTATGATCTACTTTATCTTCACCTTGATCTTCTATGTTTAAACCTAATTCTTTAATACCATAAACAACCATAGCAAGTTGTCTACCCATATCATTAACATAATATTGTGTTTCAACTTCTCTACCAGAAGCTTTTAAAAGTCTTGTTAATGAATCCCCAATAATAGAATTTCTAATATGTCCAATATGTAATGGACCATTAGGATTAGCACTAGTATGTTCAAGAACTATTTTTTCATCAATTTTACTTAATTGACCATAATCATCATGAATTGAATTAAGTAATCCAACTGCAAATTTATTATAATCAATAAAAAAATTTACATAAGGTCCTTTAGCTTCAACTTTATTATAAATTTCAGGACATTCAATAACCTCTGCAATATCTTGTGCAATCATTGCAGGTGATTTTTTTAATATTGGTGCTAATTGAAATGCAACAGTAGATGCAAGATCTCCTAATTCATGATTTGGAGGAAATTCTAAAGTGATTTTATCTTTAGAAATTTCAGTATCTAATTTACAAGTAGCATCATATAAAGCATTTATAGCGAGTTTTTCTATTTCATTATACATTGATTCACCTATGATAAAAAATTATATGTTGATTAAAGAGTCTTAAAACTCAAAATTTTTAAATTAAATAAAAAAAGAAAGGAAATTAAAATTAAAGTCCTTTAAACCAAATAGAAAGATATCCTATTTTAGGAATAATTAATGGTTGACCATTAATAGTAAGAACTCTTTCCTTAATTTGACTACTAGTAGCCAGATATGGATCAGGAACTTTATTATTATCTCCTTTAATCTCATAATATGTTGTTCCATTAATATTTGTAATATTAATTACCCTATGTACAACTGGACTATTATACCATGTTGCATCATAAACAACAATATCTCCTACTTTTACATCATCTGGATTAAATTCATTTATACCAAAACAATTAGTCTTTTCAACAACAACTATATCTCCCCTATAGAAAACAGGTTCCATACTTCCAGATACTACAACATTTAAATGTTGTCCTGCTATTAAGACTACAATAATTATTATAATATAAAGAATTATTTCTTTCGTTTCAGACAAAGAAACACCTTTTATGAATTTAATAAATAAAAATTTAAATTAAACTAGTATATTATAAAATATCTATATACATTAATATATAGACTATTTAATCTGATTAAACTAGATTTAGTAATAAAAAATATAAAATAATTTTATTAATATAAATTTTATATTTTATGTTATAAGTATTTAAAAATTAGTATTTAAAATTTATAATAAATAAATGAAATTTTAGTATAAATAATTATTATTTATAAAAAATTTATAATAAAATAAGATTTATTAATAAAAAAAGATTTTAATAAAAATAAATATTGAATAAGCAAAGAATAAATAGGATTTTATAAATTAAGAAAAAATACAAAAAGAGAATAAAAACTAAAACAAGAATACAAAACCAAAATAAAACTAAAAAAAACTAAAACAAAAAATACAGAACTAAAAAAAGAAAAAAGATGTTAAGATAAAATTATCTTAAAATAGCACCTTTATCAGCAGATGAAACTGAACGTCTATAAATGTTTAACCATCCTTTAACTTCTTTATCAGGAAGGTCAATAGTTCCTTTTCTTGCTTCTAATTCTTCATCACTTAATTCTACATTAAGTTTTTTATTTAAGATATCAATTTCAATAATATCTCCTTCTTTAATAAGACCAATTGGTCCTCCACTTTTAGCTTCAGGAGAAATATGACCTATACATGGTCCTCTAGTACCTCCAGAGAATCTTCCATCAGTAATAAGACCAACATTTTTAATACCCATACCAGTAATAGCAGATGTAGGATTTAACATTTCCCTCATACCTGGTCCACCTTTTGGACCTTCACATCTAATTACAATAATATCTCCTTCATTGATTTTACCACCAAAGATTGCATCAACAGCATCTTCTTCACTGTTATATACTCTAGCAGGTCCTTTAAGATGTAATAAATCATCAGGTACAGCACCTCTTTTAACAATAGAACCATTTGGTGCAAGATTACCTTTTAATACTGCTAATCCACCTTCTTTATGAATAGGATTATCCATTGAATGAATAACATCAGAATCTTTAATTTCTGTTTCATCAATGATTTCACCTAATTTTTTACCACTACAAGTCATACAATCTTTGTTTAATTTAGATTGAATAGATTTTAATACTGCAGGTATACCTCCAGCATTGTGAAGATCAAGCATAGTATGTTGTCCAGCAGGTGAAAGAAGTGCAATATGTGGAATTTCATTACTAATTTTATCAAATAAATCAAGGTTTACAGAAACACCTTTATCTTCAAGTTCTGCTGCAATAGCAGGAATATGAAGAGCAGTATTACTAGATCCACCAAGAGCCATATCCACAGCAATAGCATTTTCAAATGCTTCTTGAGTCATAATATCAGAAGGTTTAATATCCTCTTTAATTAATGAAACAATACGTTTACCTGATTCATATGCAATTTCTTTTTTATCATCAGAAAGAGCAAGTGCAGATGCACATGTTGGAAGACTCATACCTAAAGTTTCAGTAACACAAGCCATAGTATTTGCAGTGAATAATCCAGAACAACTACCTGCACCAGGACATGCAACTTTTTCAAGTTCATTTAAATCTTCTTCAGTGATTTTACCTGCAGCTAATTCACCACAAGCTTCATAAACAGTAATTAAATCAGCATTTTTACCTTTATAATGACCTGGTTTCATTGGTCCACCAGTAACAACAATAGATGGAACATCTAATCTACCTGCTGCCATTAACATACCAGGTACAACTTTATCACAAGAAGGAAGAAGTACTAAACCATCAAAACTATGACCTTTTGTCATACTTTCAACAGTACTTACAATAATTTCTCTTGAAGGAAGAGAATATTTCATACCTTCATGATTCATTGCAATACCATCACAAATAGCCATAGTATTGAATTCAAAAGGAATTCCTCCAGCTTCAATAATACCTTTTTTAATATATTTAACTAATTCTCTAAGGTGTATATGACCTGGAACAACCTCAGTAAAACTGTTTGCTATACCAATAAATGGTTTTTTAAAATCATCATCTTTAAGACCGCAAGCCCTTAATAAAGACCTATGTGGTGCCCTTTGTGGGCCTTTTTTCACATTATCACTATTCATATAATCACTTAAAATTAATAGTTAAGAATAAAATTTTTAAAAACCTAATACCATTATATAAAACGATAAAAAGTAAACATCATAATATTTATAATTTCTTTTATAAAAAAATTTTTAAAATACAGTAATTTTATATAAAAAATCCGCGATAAAAAATATAATATAAATAATATTATATACAAAATTTAAAGTGTTATAATAAAAAATTTATATACTAATTTTTTAAATTATTAATTTTTACAAATAGGTGATTAAATGCGAATATTACTTATTCATTCAGATTATTTAGAATATGAAACAAAAAATAAAACTCCTGTAGCAGAAAAAATTGATGATGCTCATAAAAAAGGAGATTTCAAAGAATCATTAGTTGTTTTCACATCTGTTGAAAAAGAAGATGAAAAAAACCCTGATGCAATTGTTAAAAATATGGTTAAAGAAGTTAAAAAAGTATATGATGATGTTAAAGCAGAAAATATTGTATTATATCCTTATGCTCATTTATCTTCATCATTAGGTTCTCCAAAATTTGCAATTGAAATATTAGAAAATGCTGAGAAAACCCTTAAAGAAGAAGGATACAATGTATATAGAGTTCCATTTGGTTGGTATAAAGGATTTAAATTATCTTGTAAAGGTCATCCATTAAGCGAACTTTCAAGAACCATAACCTCAGATATGTCTGATGATGACGAAGAGAAAAAAGAAGGACCTAAATCAGAATGGTTCATACTTTCTGATGGTGAAATTTACGATCCAGAAAACTATGAATATGATAGTACAAGCCAATTAGAAACCTTAGTTAAAAACGAATTAGGTACTGCTAAATCTGAAGAATGTGAACCTCCTCATGTTAAATTAATGAGAGAAAAAGAATTATGTGATTATGAAGCAGCTTCAGATGTTGGAAACCTTAAATGGTATCCTAAAGGTCGTTTAGTACGTGACTTATTATCTGATTATGTATATAATTTAGTAGTAGATCAAGGTGCAATGCCTATTGAAACTCCAATTTTCTATAATCTTGAAAATGATGCAATTAGAGAACATGCAGCTAAATTTGGAGAAAGACAATATAGAACAGCTACTAAAAATCCATTAATGCTTAGATTTGCATGTTGTTTCGGTGCATTTAGAGTACTTGGAGACACATACTTAACTTGGAAAAACCTTCCTGCAAAAGTATATGAATTATCTACTTACAGTTTCAGATATGAACAAAAAGGAGAAGTTGTAGGTCTTAAAAGATTAAGAGCATTTACAATGCCTGATTTCCATACTTTCTGTAAAGATATGGATAATACTTTAGAAGAATTTGATAAACAAGTAGATATCTGTGTACAAACTGGTGTTGATTTAGATGTTAATTATGAAATCATATTTAGAGCAACTAAAGCATTTTATGATGAACATAAAGAATGGATGTACAATACTGCAAGAAGAATAGGTAAACCAATGCTTTTAGAAATTTTACCAGAAAGAAAACATTATTGGAGTTGTAAAATAGACTTTGCAGCAATTGACTACCTTGGAAGACCTATTGAAAATCCTACTGTACAAATTGATGTTGAAAGTGGTAAACGTTTCGATATTAACTACCTTGGTGAAGATAATAAAGAACATCACCCAACAATCTTACATTGTTCACCTACTGGAAGTATTGAAAGAGTTATTTGTAGTTTACTTGAAAAAACTGCAACAGAAATCAATGAAAGATCACCAATGTTACCAGTATGGTTAAGTCCAATTGAAGTAAGAATTTTACCAATTGCAGATAAACATTTAGAATTTGCTAACGAATTAGCAGATAAATTAAGTGAAAACAATATTCGTGTAGATATAGATAATACTGAAGATAGAGTAAGTAAAAAAATCAGAAATGCTGCAAAAGAATGGGTACCATATGTATTTGTTATTGGAGATAAAGAATTAGAAAATAATAAATTCCAAGTAACTGTAAGAGAAACTGGTGAAAAAGTGGATATGACTATTGATGAATTAATCAATGAAATCCATGAAAAAACTAAAGGAATGCCTTACAGAAGATTACCTATACCAAGATATACTGAAAATAGAATTCACTTTTAAATAAATATTAAGTATAAGTTAAAATCTTAACTTATACATTTTAATTTATAGACATGGATTTCAAGTGTAATATAAATTAATTAAAATAATATAAAATATAAAAATAAGATTAATAAAAAATATTTATGTATTTAATAACATAATATATAATAATCAAACTCATGATTACTTTCTAAGTAATTGATATGATTGGAGGATATGAAATGTATAATATAGGAGAAGCTCTCATTGGAGATGGAGATGAATTAGCTCACGTTGATTTAATAATTGGTGACAAAGAAGGACCAGCAGGTACTGCTTTTGCTACTAGTTTAACTAACTTATCAGTAGGACACACACCACTTCTTACTGTTATCAGACCAAACTTAATGACTAAACCTGCAACTGCAATTATTCCTAAAGTTACAGTTGGAAACTTAGATGATGCAAGTAAAGTATTTGGACCTGCACAAACTGCAGTAGGTAGAGCTGTTGCTGATGCAGTAGAAGAAGGATTAATACCTAAAGATATTGTAGATGACATTGTTATCTTAGTTTCTGTATTTATTGGACCTGGTGCTGAAGATTACAGAAAAATTTACCAATACAATTATGGTGCTACTAAATTAGCAATTAGAAGAGCAATGAATGGATACCCAGATATGAAAAAAGTTTTAGCAGAAAAAGACCGTGGAACTCACCCAATTATGGGCTTCAAAGTACAAAGATTATGGAACCCACCATATTTACAAGTTGCTCTTGATTTAGACAACTTAGATGCTGTAGAAAGAATCATGAATGCACTTCCACAAAGAGAAAGAATTCTTATTGAAGCAGGAACTCCACTTGTTAAAAAATTCGGTGTTGGAGTAGTAAGTAAAATTAGAGAATTACGTCCTGATGCATTTATTATTGCAGATTTAAAAACTTTAGATGTAGGAAGAGTAGAAGTTAAAATGGCAGCAGATGAAACTGCTGATGCTGTAGCAATTTCTGGTCTTGGAACTATTGAATCTATTGAAAAAGCTATTCACGAAACACAAAAACAAGGTATTTACTCTATATTAGATATGATGAATGTAGATGACTTTACTGGAAAACTTAAACAAATCAAACCTGAATTAAAACCAGATATTGTTTTACTCCACAGAAATGTAGATTTAGAAACTAGTAAAGCTGAAAAAGGTGAAGATACTAGTGACATGACTGAATGGGGAAATATTAAAGAAATTAAGAAAATCTTAGGTAATGGTTTAATTGCTGTTGCTGGAGGAATTACTCCAGAAAAAGTTGAAGAAGCAACTTCAAAAGGAGCAGATATTATTATTGCAGGAAGATACATTATTGGTTCTAGAGATCCTAGAAGAGCAGCTGATGATTTCTTAGCTCACTTCCCAGTAGATCCTGATAATATGAGACTTGCTCTCGATGAAGATGAAACTATTTAAATAGTAAAATAACTATTTACTTTTTTTCTTTTTTTAAAATTTTTAAACAATAAATAACTATTTTTTTAATTAATCAAATTAAGGTGATAATATGGGATTTTGTAATTCATGTGGTAAACCTATGACAAGAACAGATGAACTAGGTACAAATAAAGATGGAAGTCCAAATGAATATTATTGTGCAGATTGTTATCAAAATGGGGAATTTACAGAACCAGATTTAACAGTAGAAGACATGATTGTTAAAAAAGCTCAAGAAATGTTAGATAAAAATCCTGATTTAAGAGAAGGAGATGCAACTGGATTACTTATAAACTTCTTACCAAACCTTAAAAGATGGAATAAAAATTATGAATCTGAATTCGAACATTTCAATAAAAAAGAGAAAAAAGGATATAGAAATAAATAAAATAAATAATTAACACTAACTTAAAATAAAAAAATAAAAAAAATAGTTCACCCATAATTTAAAATAAAAAAATGAAAAAATTAATTTTGATTTAAAATAAAATTTTTAAGTCTTTTAATTGTATATTCATTTGAAATTTTATCATATTTAGTAGAATATAATTCTTCTTGAAGATTATCATATTTTTTAACAAGACCAAGATATTCCTCTTGAAGTTGAGAAATTAATTTATCTTTGTCTTCTGTAGACTCTTTATTTTCATTTAAATCTTTAATAGTTTGAAGTTTTGTTTTAAGTTCTAGATTCTCATCTTTTAAAGATTTAAGATTTTCAATAGTATCAATAAGCTCCTGATTTTTTTCTTTAATACTATTAAATTCTTGAAGTTTAGATAAAAGTATTTTATTTTCATTTTCTAAATTAGAAAGTTCATCAAGTTTATTATTAAGTAAAATATTCTCATTTTTTAATTTATTAAAATCTTGAAGTTTTAAATTAAGCTCTTTATTTTCTTTATCTAAATCCTCAAAACTATTAATTTTAGAAATAAGCTCTTTATTTTCTTTATCTAAATCCTCAAAACTATTAATTTTAGAAATAAGTTTTTGATTTTCTTTATCTAAATTAGTAAAATCTTGAAGTTTTAAATTAAGATTCCTATTTTTTTCTTCTAATTTAGAATAATCTTCTTTAATTGAATTTAAATTATTATCATAATCTAAAATATCATCAGAATATGGTAAAATTAAAACTTCTTCTTTATCTTCAAAAACATTATCTTGTTTAGGTATTGTAATTTGAATTTGTTCTGTTTTATAGGTTTTTCTTTGACCATCTTTTAAAGTTCTAGTATATTCTCTAGAATACTTTTTAACAATACCTTTAACATGCCTCATTATTACACCAGAATAAGAATTATTAAAATTTTTATACTATTTAAATATTTAAAACTCTTTTTATATACATATTACTATTAAATATAATGTTTACATATAAGATTAAAAATAGAAATTTTTTAAAAGATAAAGATTTATTAATTAAAATCAAATTAATGAATATGAAAAGAGAAGATAAATTAATACTAGGAATATGTGGAAGTCCAAGATCTGCTACAACAGAATATGTTTTAAAAGAAGCTCTTAAAAAATTAAATGAAAATAATTTTAAAACAGAATTTTTTGGAGTTAGAGGAAAAAAAATTGGATACTGTTTTCATTGCGATTATTGTCTTGAAAATAAAGAATGTATTAATAAAGACGATATGGAAGAATTTTATAATTTAATGAAAAAAGCAGATGGAATAATAATAGCCTCTCCAATACATAGTGGAGGGATTAGTGCTCAATTAAAATCTGTAATGGATAGAACAAGAGCATTAAAAGCTATTGATTATAACCTATTAAGAGGTAAAATAGGTATGAGTATTGCAATAGGTGGAGATAGATGTGGTGGACAAGAACTTGCAATACAAGAGATAAATACTTATTATATGATACATGGAATACTTCCAATAAGTGGTGGACCATTTGGATCCAATATTGGTAGCTGTTTTTGGTCACAAGACAGTTTAGAAGAAACAAAAAAAGATGAATATGGTTTTGAAACTTTAAATAGAACATTAAATGAATTTATGAAAGCTTTAGATAAATATATTGACTAAAAATCAGAATAAAAAATCATTAAAATCAGAATAAAAATTAAAAAAACCTTTATTTAATATATTAAATGATTTAATTATTTAAAAATAGATTTTAGAATAAAAATATATTAATAAATAAAAGAATCTCAATAAAATTAAATTAAACTAATATTGAATTAATTAAAGTTCAAATTTTAAAAATTTATAGACTTATATTATAAATTTAAAATATTATAATAATTCTATTTTAAGTTTTTAAGAATTGAAAAAAATCATAATAAAACATAAATCATTAAATGTAGGATATACTGAAAATAAACCAATTATAATAATATTTAAATAATATTTTAAATATAATTTTAAAAGTATTGGTGTTATAATGACTGAGTCTAAGATAATAAAAGGTAGTTTTTTCATATTAATAGGAAATGTTATATTTCGTATTGGTGGATATCTCTATCGTTTTTTAATGGCTTCATTACTTGGACCAGCAATGTATGGAATTTTAGGTTTAACCTTACCTTTCCAAGGAGTATTTCAAATATTGTCTGCAGGAGGACTTCCACCTGCAATAGCAAAATATGTATCTGAATATAATACTCTTAATCAGGAAGATATGGCTAAAAAAACTATAAGAACATCTTTAAAGATTATGGTCTTTTTAGGAATTCTTATGGGTTTTTTTATGATAACCATAGTAGCGCCATGGTTAGCATATTCTGTATTTAAAAATCCTACAGCATTACTTCCATTACAAGCTGTAGGTTTAATTACTCCTTTTAGTGTAATCGTTGGTGCATTTAGAGGTGCATTCCAAGGAGTATATAAAATGGAGTATATTGTAGCAACAAGGGCTATTGAACAAATGACCATGATTATTTTTGCTACAGGCTTTGTATTGATTGGATTACAAGCATTTGGTGCAGTATTAGGTTCAGTCCTTGGATTTTTCTTCAGTTCTCTTTCAGGTATATACATATATAAAAAGTATATGGGAAAATATCTTAAAAATAAAAATCCTAATTTTAAAATTAAAATAAAAGATGAAATAAAACTCGCAAAAAAACTTATTAGTTTTGCAATTCCTGTAACTATCACTTCACTTGCTGAAATGATTATTTACAGTATATCTACTTTTATCATGGGTATTTTTTTAACAAGTACATTAATTGGATACTTTACAGCTGCAGATCCTATTGCACGATTACCTTTAATGGTATCTACATCTATTGCAACTACAATATTACCTGCAGCAGCAGAAGCTTATGTAAAAAGAGATAAAACCCAATTAAATCATTATGTATTTAAATCCTATGAATATTCAATATTATTAACACTACCATTATGCATATTCATTATGTTATTTGCAAAACCAATAATGAGAGTTGTTTATTTCACAAATGCAGAATACTCCTTAGGAGGAACTGCGCTTGCAGTACTTGTTATTGGAATGACATTTTATGCATTATACAGTGTATCAACAGGTATTATACAGGGTATAGGTCACCCAAAAATCTCAATGTATATTTTACTTCTTGGATCTGGATTAAATGTAATTCTTAATTGGTTCTTTATTCAAAAAATGGGAATTGTTGGAGGTGCTCTTGCAACCACTATTTCAACAGTAATATTCACAATACCTACTATTTATATAACCTTAAGACTTACAGAATCAAAATTAAAATATGGTAAACTAACAAAAATTATTTTAGCAAGCGTTATAATGGGAATAATATTATATTTAATTCCAAATAACACATATGGATTATTACTTGCAATAATTTTAAGCCCTATAATATATATAGTTTCATTAATTTATCTTAGAATATTTGAATCAGAAGATATAGAAAGAATGAAAGAGTTTAGTGGTAAATTTGGTCCATTAGAAGGAATTTATATGAAAATAGTTAAAAAAATTGAAGAAAAAGCAATGAATTAATTTAAAAACCTAAATACTAACTAAATAAAACTAATAAAAACTAAAATACAATCTAAAAAATGTTTAACAAGAAAAAATCATAAAATACAATATATAAACAGTTGAAAACAAAAATCAATAAAAATCAAACAAAATCCATAGAATTAAACTAATTAAATAAAATAAAAAAACTTATTAAGATATTATTTAAATAAAAATAAAATTTAATAATAAAAACTAAAAAAATAAACAAAAATATTAAGTTAAAATTGAATAAAAAAGAAGTTTAAATCAAAATATTAAAATTATATAAAAAATTTTAAATTAGTTTAAAGATATAGTATATATAGTTACTATAATGGTAGGTAATTTTAATGACAAAAGTAACTGCAGATGTTGAATATAAGATAAGTTTAGATGGAAAATCATATTTACTCAACCAGAAGAAATTTAATTTATTAAAATATATTAATTCTTCTAATTCAATTAAAGAAGCTGCTAACCTCACCGGAGTATCATATAGAACTGCATTAAACTACATAGGGAAAATTGAATCTAATTTAGATATTGCAGTAGTAAACACCACTAAAGGCGGAAAAGGTGGTGGAGGTAGTACCACTTTAACTGAAGAAGGTAAAATGATTCTTAAGGAATGTAAAAAAATCAATGCTATAATGGAGCTTCATAGAGAGGTTAATGAAATAGAAGCAACAGTCCTTGAAATCGATAAAGGCAAAAGGATAATGAAAATACAAATGAATAATACAATCATAACTATTCCACTCCATGAAGAATATAAAGTTGGAGATAGAATAATTGCATTGATTAGTTATGATAATATTTTTATTATGCTAAAACCACAAAAATCCAGTATCCGTAATGTTTTAAAAGGTAAAATCATTGAATTAAAATTAGAAGATGAAATGATTAGAGTAAAAATAGATGTTGATGGAATACCAATATTTGCAGATGTTACAGTTTATGCATCTAAAGATTTAGAATTAACCATTGGTAAAGAAATATATATTGGATTTAAAGCTGTTTCAATAGCAACTCTAAAAATTTGAGGTGTTTAAAATTTTAAAAATAATAGTTGATGAAGAAAAATGTAATGGTTGCGGAGATTGTAAAGAAATATGTCCAAAAGGTGGTAAAATTTGGAAAATAAATAAAGTTGCACATGCATCAAACCTCCAATATTGCCACGTTTGTACTATATGTGCAATGGCATGTAAACAAGATGCAATTTTAGTTGAAAGAAATGGATAAACTATAAAATTATTAAACATTATTTAAACTAAAATAATCTATTAAAATCATTAATAAATTCTAATAATTAAATTTTTACTAAGTGGTATAATGGATAGAAAATCTAAACTTAAAAGAAAAACATCAGAAACAGATATTGAAATAGAATTAAACATAGATGGTGAAGGAAATTACAATATAGATACTGGCTTACATTTCCTAGATCATATGTTAGAATCATTTTCAAGACATAGTTTTATTGATTTAAATATTAAATCAAAAGGAGACATAGAAGTTGATGATCACCATACTATTGAAGATGTAGGTATACTTCTTGGTGAAACATTTAAAGAAGCTATTGGTGATAAAAAAGGAATTAAAAGAATGGCTGATGCAACAGTACCTATGGATGATTCACTTGCAACAGTAGCAATAGATATTAGTGGTCGTAGCTATTGTAATTTAAATGTTGATTTTACTAATGAAAAAATTGGAGATGTAAGTAGTCAAAATATAATTCATTTCTTTGAATCATTTGCAGATTCAGCTAAAATTAATTTCTATGGAAAAGTTTCTGGTTTTAATGATCACCATAAAGCTGAAGCTCTTTTTAAAGCATTTGCTAAATCATTAAAAGAAGCATGTAAAATTGAACATAATAAAATACCTAGTACTAAAGGTGTTTTATAAAATCTATTATTATATTTTTTAAATATTTTAATAAACTTCAAATTTTAATAAAAAATTATTTTAAATAAATTCTAAAAAAGGAATTTATTTAAACAACTAATT
>NZ_MRCT01000089.1 GCF_002208625.1 Methanobrevibacter sp. 87.7 | reverse complement strand
ATTATATTTTTTTCTTTTTCTTATTATTCTTATTATTCTTATTTCTTTATTTTTTTTAATCTTTTTTATTTTTAATTTTTTAATTTTTTTATTTTAATTATTTTTTGCTTTTTTTCATGTTTAATTTAGTAATCTTTAAATATTTTCAATGTCAATTTATTATTAAGTATTTTTGATATATTGTCAATTATACTTTAATTATTTTGTATATTTTTTTAAGGGAGAGTATGTTTAATTAATAAAAAATATTCTTAATTAGTTTTTATTATTCTCTTTTTTAAAAAATTAAGATTTAATGAATAAGAGGTGAAAAATTTGAAATTAAAGAGAAGAATTCTAATAATTTCAATTTTAATTATTAGTCTTTGTATTTCAATTTCTGCAATAAGTGCTACAGATTTAAATAGTTCTGATAGTACTAATATTGCAATAGATAATGGACAAGATTATTCTTCTTTATCTACTAGTCAGTCAGATAATGATTTATATCTATCTGATATAGAGAATAATAGAGAAAGTGCTTCTATTAATTCATCTATTCTTACTGATAATTCTAATATTATTTATGTAGATTCTTCATCAGAATCTAGTATTGAAGATGGTTCTAAGGAAAATCCTTATAAAACTATTTCTAATGCTGTAAGTAATGCTCAAAATAATAGTGAAATTAATGTAGCTAATGGTGAGTATAAAGAAGCAAAAATTGATATTAATAAAAACTTGGCTATTATTGGTAATGAAAAAGGAAAAGTTATTATAACTGGATCTGGTACTTCTATTTTTAATGCAATAGATAATGATCCTAATTTAACTTTGAAAAATTTAGTTCTTCAAGGTATTAATTCTACATCTGGATCTTCAGCTGCAATATATTTTGGTAGTGATGGTAATTTAACTGTTAGTAATTGTACTATTTCTAATATTTCTGGAAAACGTATAATTTATGCTTATGGAGATTCTATTTTTAATTTCATTGATTCTAGTGTAATAAATTCTTATATTGTAAGTTCTACTGGTTCTGCAATTGAATGTAATGGAAATACTGCGAATATAATAAATAGTACTATTTCTAATATTTCATATGTAAACAATGATCCGTATTTATATATGCGAGCAGTGATTTATTTAAATTATAATAAAGGTAATTTAAATATTCTTGATTCTAATATTTGTAATTGTTCTGGTCCTATAATGTCTTTATTTGAAGTTAGAGGAAATTCAATTATATATAATACAAAAATATTTAATAATAATATATCTACTTCACCATCAGGTAATGGTGGTTATGGAATATTCTTTACTTCTGATAGTTTAGCTAATTTAAATATTGAGAAATGTTTAATTTATGATAATATATTATATAATAATCTCAGTTCTTTTAAAAAAGGTACTGTAGATATTAGTTATTCTGCATTTGTAAATAATATTAAAGATAATACTAAAACTAATGCTTTAATAATTAATGATTTAGGTGCTAATTCTATAACTTGTGATAATAATTGGTGGGGTACTAATGATGATCCTGAAATTGAAGGTTTAATTAATGTTAAAGCTAATAATTGGGTTGTTATGAATGTTAATTATAATCCATCAGAAGATCTTACAAGTAGTTCAAATATTGAAGTTAGTGCTGATTTTACTAAAGATAATCTTGGTAATGATTTAAGTAAATCTATTGTAGATGGAGTTAAAGTTGATTTTGCATCTGAAAATGGTAACTTTGATCCAATAAGTTCAACAACTAAAAATGCTATAGCTTACTCAATTTACAATCCAATTGTTGGTACTAATACAATTACAGTATCCTCTTCAAATGTAAAAGTAAATAAAAATTTTGAAGTTAAAGGGGCTCCTGTTGTTGGAGAAGCTATTTATGTATCTAAATCTGGAAATGATGCTAATGATGGTTCTGAATCTTCTCCAGTTTTAACTGTTGAGAAAGCTATTGAATTAGCTAGTTTTAAAAATAATAAAGTTATAATTTTAGATGGTGAATATGTATTAGCTAGTCAAACTATTAGTTCTAGTTTAACAATTATTGCTAATGATGGTGTTGTTTTATCTCCAAATGAAGATTCAATAATGTTTGTTATTGATGGTGGAAATTTAACACTTAAAAATATTAAATTTACTAATGCAAAAATAAATTCACCTAGTCGTAGAACTTATGGTACTATTATTTCATTAAAAGAAAGTTCTGGAAATATAGTTATTGATAATTGTATTTTTGAAAATAATTTTATTAATGGTGCTGGAAGTGTTATTGGTTCATATCGTAGTTTTATTAATTTAAACATAACAAATTCTAAATTTATTAATAATACTGCTACCGGTACTTTTGGTGTTATTTATATTGATGGAATAAACTATGAAGGTAATGTATCTATTGATAATTGTGTATTTGTTAATAATTCAGCTGTTAATACTGTTGGAGTTTATATAAGATCTTGTGATATTAATATGACTAATACTAACTTTATTAATAATAGTGTTACTTATCCAGGTATTGTTCAATTTTATAATTCAACAGCTAATGTAAATAATTGTAAATTTATTAATAATACTTGTAACTACGATTCAACTAGTCCTTCTTGGGTTTTATCAGTAGAAGCTCCAAGTAATAATGTTAATTGTTATTGTATTCTTAACAAAACTGTATTTGAAAATAATAATATGAATAATGATAATGATTATTTAATTCATGTTTCTGCAGCAAATACAACAATTGAAAATTCAGTTTTATTAAACAATAAAGGACATGGTAAAACTTTATATGTTAAAGGTTCTTCTACTCAAACTGAAGATTTAGATACTGGTGTTGTAACTACTAAAACTGTTTATGGTTCAATTACTGCTAATAATAATTGGTGGGGATTTAATTCTAATCCAATTAATACAACTCATATAGAAGATATTAATAATAAAATTATTATTGATAAATGGATTGTAATGTCTGTTAATGTTAATATTCCAGATACAATTAAATCTGGAGATAAAATTAATGTTGGAGTATCATTTAATAATCTTATTGATAGTTTAAATAATACCTCAAATTATGATTCTAGTGTACTTCCTTATGATTTCTTAGTTAACTTCTCTACTATTGGAGGAGTTGTTGAACCAGAAAGTATTAATACAGTTAAAGGTATTGCTAATACAGTTTTCACTGCTACTGATGGAAATGAACATAATATAATCATTTCTGCTAATAATGAAGTATTAAATATTTCTCTTGTAAAAACTCAATATTTAGGCATAGTTTATGTTTCTGTTAATGGTAATGATAATAATGAAGGTTCTGTTAATAGTCCTGTAAAAACTATTGCTAAAGCAATAGAAATTGCTTCAGCTGAAGGATCTGTTGGTAAAATTATTATTAAAGATGGAGTATTTAATGAAAAAGGTCTTACTATTGATGCTAATTTAGAGATTAGTGGTAGTAAAAATACTGTAATTAATGGTTTAAATGGTCAAATATTTGTTATTAATAATGGTCATAATGTTAAATTAAATAATTTAATTTTAGTTAATAGTACTGGTACATTTGGTTCAGCTATTAAAAATTTAAAATCTAATTTAACTATGGATAATATGATTATTGAAAATAACACAGTTAATAGTGCTATGGGTCAAACTATTTCTGTTGTATATAATTCAGGAAATATGACTATTAAAAATTCAAAAATAACTAATAATAATGGTTATGGTCTTATATATAATGGAGGAAACCTTAATATTAGTGATTCTAATATTTCAAATAATGATATTAATAGAGGATATGACTCTTCATTTGGTATTATTTATGATACTGGAAATTTAGTATATATTAATAATGTTATTTTTGAAAACAATAAAGCAAGACAAGGAGTAATTTATACAAGTTATTCTTCAAAAGACACATTATATGTATTAAATTCTAAATTTATTAAAAATGTAATGGCTGTTGGTTCTGGAGCTGGAATTAATAATAATGGTAAAACATTATATGTAAATAATTCAAGTTTCATTGAAAATAGTGGAAGTAATTATGGTGGAGCTATTCACACTAGTGGAAACGCAAATATTGTAAAATCTATCTTTATCAATAATCAAATTAGTGATAGTGTAGCTTATGATGGTTCTGCTATAGCAGTTTCTGGAGGTAATACTGATATTCATTATTGTATCTTTTTAACTAATAATACTAAAAGAGCATTATTATGGAATGATGATGAATATTCAAAAGTTAATGCTCAATATAATTGGTGGGGTACTAATGATAATCCTGTTAAAGCTGGATTAGTTAAAGCTAATTCTGGTGAAGATGATTATGGTGATGATATTGATTATCCTATGCCTGATGCATCTAACTGGATTGTATTAAATGTTACAACAAATCCTGCTACTGGATTTAAAGAAAATTCACCAGTTTCAGTAATTGCTAATTTCAATCATTACTTTGATAATTCAACAAATACTATAAAAGATTTAGATGAACGTATTCCAGATGGTATTGAAGTTAATTTCACAAGTATTACTGGTAAATTTAATCCTGAATCTAGTTTAGTTAAAAATGGTATAGCTAATTCTATTTATACACCTATTTCTGGTGATAATGATTTAACTATTCAATCAGCTAATACTAAAATTACTATTAAAATTAATGCAGAAGGCCCAACTCCAAGTATAATTGATTTATATAATTCAACTTTCTTTAATTACTTTGATAAAGATGGTAAATTATTAAGTACTGTTCCTGTAGGATCTGTTTTAAATTTCCATGGTGAATTTGCAAATCTTCCTAATATATTCTTTATTGAAATAGATAAAAAAGTAAAACTTAATGGTATAGATGCAATTATTAAAAATATGGCATTTGATCTTACTAGTAATGATATTTCAGTAAATAACTTTACAATAATATCTAATGAATTTAATTATGGAATTTTAGTTGAAAATACTAAAAATAGTATTATTTCAAACAATATTATTAATGTAAGTAGTAATAAAGATTTTACTTATGGAGTTTATGCTGAAGAATGTGAAAACCTTAAATTTATAAACAATTCTATTATTTATACTGGTGATACTAGTGGATCTTATGAAAATTATGGATTCAATGTTTTAAATTCTAATAATGTTTTAGTAGAAAATAATAATATGAGCTTTGTAATTCCATCTATTGATTTAAAATATGATTCTAATTACAATACTCAACCAAAAGATGCAGGTATTTTTATTATTAATACTACTTCAGCTACATTTAAGAATAATAACATTAAAACAAAATATAATTTAGTTAGTGGTTCATGGGATACTATTTATAGTATAGCTATTGCTGGTTGTCCTGATATTACATTTGATTCTAATAATATCTCAACTATTGGAAATAAATATGCTTATAGTATTAATATTTATGGTATAATGAATTCTGATTTCAGTACTCTTAGTTGTAGTGATTTCTTATTTAAAAATAACAACATTACAACTGTTGGAGATTATTATGCAAATGGTATTCAAATTTCAGGTCCAGGAAATGGTAATTTCACATTAAATATACTTAATGTTACTGCTAAAGATGTAAGTTATCCAATTTACTCTAGTGCATATATGGGAGCTCTTAATACAGAATATACTAACAATACAATTTATGGTTGTGCTAATTCTGTTTATGGATTTGAATTATTAGGTACTAAAGAATCTGTACTTTACAATAATATAACTCTTGATGGAAATTACACTTTAGGTATTGCTGCTAATAAAAATCCTAAAGGAATTATTATTAAAAATAATACAATTATTTTAAGAGGTAAAGGACTTTCTAAACCTACTAGTGGAGATAGTATACCTTCTCAAAACATTGGTATTATTATAATTAAAAGTTCTGCAGATATTCAAGGTAATAACATTAGTTCAACAGGTTTCTATGGAGTAAATATTTCTGATGCTTCTAACTCAAAAGTAATAGATAATTATATATTTGCAAATAATACTTATGGTGACTTTGCAGTTTATAATTTAAATGAAACTAATATAGTAAAAGATAATTTACCTACTTATATGGGTATTGTTTATGTATCTAAAGATGGTAATGATATAAATCTTGGTTCTAAAGAATTACCTGTAGCAAGTATTAAGAAAGCTATTGAAATTGCAACTGCTAAATATGGTTCTGGACATATTATTATAGGAGAAGGAGTATTTGTTGAATCTGGATTAGATGTTAACTCTCCATTAATAATTGAAGGAGCAGGTAAAGATAAAACCATTATTAATGGTAATTCATTAAATTATATTATTAAAAACTTATATACTAATTTAAGTTTATCTAATTTAGCATTAATTAATGGTAAAAATACTTTTGAATCTGCTGGTGCATTATATGCATTAGGTAATACTACATTAAATTATGTAAAAATTGCTAATAGTATTTCAACTACTGGAAATGGTGGAGCAATTTATTGTGTAGGAAATCTTAAAATTTCCAATTCTGAATTTATTAATAACACTGCATCAACTGGTGGTGCTATATTCTTTGATGATGGTAGTACTGTTCTTGAATATCCTGGTAGTTTAATTATAACTAATACTAGCTTTGAAAATAATAATGCTACTAATAGTTATAATTATGGTGGTGGAGCTATACGTATGCAAAAAGTTGATGGTGTTAAAAATATAGAAAATTGTAGTTTTATAAATAACACTGCTTCTTTAGGTGGAGCTATTTCATATGTATTATGTGATAATGAATTTATCATAAATAATTCTAAATTTATTAATAACACTGCAAGAAGTATGGATTCTACATATTATGGTGGTTCTGCAATATATGCAACTAGTGATTACTCTCAATTTAAAGGTGAATTAATCATTAATGAATCTTTATTTGAAAATAACAAAAATCTTGGTAATGGTGGAGCAATTTATATTGCTAATGTTAAATCTACTATAAATTACTCTAAATTCTTAAACAATACAGGATTAAATAATAATCAAAGTATTTATAATTATAAATACTCTTCTCATGATGCTAGCTTAGTTAATGTTGATTATAATTGGTGGGGTGTAAATAATCCTAATAAAGATGATATAATTGGTTCTAATGATAAAAATGGCCTTTCAAAAGTTGTATTAAATAATTGGATTATTGCATCAATAATAGCAAATCAAACAATTGATGTTCCTTTAAATGAAGCTATTACTGTTATTATTACTTTAAATCAATATAATGATACTGCTGGAAATGTTAAACTTTTAGATGATTCTAATTTCCCAGATGTATTACAAAATATTAATATAAGTTATAATGGTAATGGAATTGAAGTACCTGATTCAAGTATTATGTCTAATGGTTTAGCTTCAATTCAAGCTGTAATTAAAGAACCTGTTTGGTCTATTAAAGCATATCTTGATAATCAAGAATTATTTATTAATGGATCCACTAAAATTAAATCTGCAACTAGTATATCATTTGATAATGATTCTAATAGGAATATTATTGTTTCTCTTGTAGATTCTGAGGGTAATCCTATTAAGGATGCTAGTTTAAGTTATGTGCTTAATGGTGTTAGTGGTAGTTCTGTTACTGATGAAAATGGTAATATTCTTATTTCTACTTTAGCTGAGAAAAATAATTTATCTGTAAGTTATGCTGGAGATGAAAATTATCTTAATTCTAGTGCTAGTGGAATAATAATATTTAAAAAACCTGTTAGAAAAGGAACTTCTATTATTTGTAGTAATATGACTCAAACTGCTGTTGATTTCTATCATGGTGAACGTGGTGGATATTTCACTGCTATTCTTAAAG
>NZ_MRCT01000088.1 GCF_002208625.1 Methanobrevibacter sp. 87.7 | reverse complement strand
ACATATAATAATAAAAAACATACCAAAATCTAATAAAAAATAGCTAAAAAATAAAATTAAAACATATAATAATAAAAAACATGTCAAAATTTAATAAAAATAAAAAAATAGTTAAAAAAATAAAATAAAAAGAGTTTTAAAATAAAATTATAAATAACTTATATGAATTTAAATCTTAAATTATTGTTCATTATTAATAAATTTATGAATTACTCTTTTAATTTTATCTACAACAGAATCATTAATATCTTCGAAGTTAACATCATCATCCCCATGAACCATGAAATATTCTTGTGCTGAAAGAAGATTTACTCCTCTCATGACTTTTGAATAATCACCATGTGAGTCTATAAATCTTGCTTTAACATTATCCGTAAGATAAATATTTAAATCACGAAGAATCCTTTTTTTCAATTCAGGATCATAGATAGGGAATGCAATTTCTACTCTTTTATCCATATTCCTAGTCATTAAATCAGCACTAGATAAATAAATATCTGTATTAGATGGGGAAATAAAACAATATATCCTAGAATGTTCTAAAAATCTTCCGACAACACCAATAACTTCAATATTATCAGTTACTCCAGGAATTCCAGGAACTAAACAACATATACCTCTTATAATTAATTTAATTTTAACTCCTTCTGAAGAAGCTTGTTGTAATTTATCAATCATCTGTCTATCAGTAAATGAATTCATTTTCATAATAATACTAGTTGGAATTCCACTTCTAACATTTGAAATAGCTTTATCAATTTTTTTAATAAGGTTTTGTTTAAGAGATGTTGGTGCTACTAAGAAATGTTTATATTTACCATTTAAATTAGAAATTGCTAGATTTTTAAAGAACAATGTAGCATCTTTTCCCATTTCCTCATTATTAGTAATTAAACAGTAATCAGTATAAATTTTACAGGTTTTTTCATTATAATTACCAGTACCTAATTGAGTGAAGTATTGTAATTTATTATTTGGACCTTGTTTAACTACAAGACAGATTTTTGAATGTACTTTATATTTATCATATCCATAAATAACTTTAGCACCTGCATTCTCAAGAAGTTCTGCATAATAAATATTATGACTTTCATCAAAACGTGCTTTTAATTCCATTAAAACAGTAACAGATTTACCATGTTCAATAGCAAGGAGAAGATTTTCGATTACTTCAGAATTATTAGCTAAACGATAGATAGTCATTTGAATAGATAAAACATTTTCATCAAGTGCAGCTTCATGTAAAAATTTAATAAAAATTTCAAATGATTGGTATGGATAGAAAAGTAAAATATCTTTTTCTTGAGCTAAATCCATTATCTTATTATTTTTAAATACTGGATTAAATTTAGATTTAAATGGTTTATAAGAAATTTTACTAAATATTTTAGGTTCCACATGTTTTAATTTATCATATAAATCTGAAACATAATCCATATTAATTGGTGTTTCAGTTAAAAATACTTGCTTTTTAGATAAATCAAATTTTTTAATTAAAAATTTAACCATATCATCATCAAAGTATTTATAAAATTCAAGTCTTATAGGTGCAAGACGATTTCTTTTCTTAAGAATTTTTTTCATATATCCCCTATAATCTTCATCTTCATCAACTTTAGATTTAGACAAGTTAATATCTGCATTACGTGTTAAACATACAACTGTTTTAAAATCAATTGAATAATTAGAGAATATATCATTAACATATTCATATATTAAATCTTCAATTAACATATATCTTAAAGAAGATTCTGGAGAAAATACTACTTTTGGTAAACTATCTGGAATTTGAATAATACCAAATTCATTTTTACCATTATCTAAATTAGTCATTGAAATAATAATATTTAATGCATTATTAATTAAATGAGGAAAAGGATGTTGAGGATCAATAATTTGTGGAGCTAATACAGGGAAAACATGATCAAAGAAATATTTATTATAAAATTCTGCCTCATTTTCATGTAAATCAGAAAATTTTAATTGTTTAATACTATGTTTATCTAATAATTTTTTAGAAATTTTCTTAAATATTTCATCCCTTCTCTCATATAAACGTCTAGTCTCTTTAAAAATATGGTTTAATTGCTCTTGCGGAGTCATACCTGTTTTATTATCAATATCATTCTTTTTAACAAGAGTTAAATCATAAAGAGATCCACAACGAATCATATAAAATTCATCAAGATTACTTGTAAAAATTGATATAAAGTTTAATCTTTCAAGAAGAGGAACAGTATTATCTTCAGCTTCTTCTAATACTCTTTCATTAAATTTAAGCCAAGATAATTCCCTATTTTGTGTAAAACTATAATCCCTTTTTTTCTTATCTTTTTTATTCTTATTACTTTTTTTATCCTTTTTACTTTTTTTTGACACTAATATCAATTCCCCATATGTAATATATTATAATAAATTAATAAATTTCTTATATTTATATCTATAAAATTTAAAAAAATAACTAAAATTGTATAAAAATTTAAATAAATACATAAAATATTAATAAAATAATCAAATTAGAACTTTTAATAATATAATTAATTTATAAAATATTTTTAAGAAACAATATTATCCTTGATTTTTATTATATAAAGCAGAAATTTTTACTTTATTACAATACAAAACTCACAAAATATTATAATAAAATAGAAATTTTTACTATATTATATAATGAAATTTAAAAAAATAATATTAATTTAATTCTAAAATAATTACTTAATATAATAAAATATTAATTTAAACTTAATTAAATTAATTACTTATTATTATATTTAATAAAACATCCACTTTAAATTATTCATTAATATATTTATTATAAACATTTTCTATAAAAAATCCTTCTCTTACACCAAATTTACTTACTTGAACTTCTTTACATTTAAAATATTTAGTTAATACTTTAAAAATTAATAAACCAGGAACAATTGTATGAATCCTACTTGGTTTTACATGTAAAATAATATCATAACTTGATCTATCTCCATTAGACAATTTTTTCTCTAATTCAGTAAGCATTTCAACAGGAATACAATTTTTTTTCTGAATCATTCCAAGTTCAGATAACATATTATTTACTGCACGTATAGTACCACCTACACCGCACATAAATGGAATTTTTTTATCATAATTAATATTAAGTTTTTCAATTTCTTCAAAAACTCTAGATTCAATTAATTTTCTTTCTTCATCATTTGGAAGTATATGTGAAACATATTCATTAAATAAATTTAATGAACCAATAGGCATACTATAAGATTCTTTAACTTTATTATCTTCATAAATTACAATTTCAGTAGATCCTCCACCAGAATCAACAACTACACCATCTTTTTTATGACAATTTTCTTTAGCCCCAATAAAACTAAATTTAGCCTCATCTTCAGAAGGTAAAATAATTACATTCATTCCAATTTCATCTTTAACACAAGAAACTACTTCATCAGAATTATCCACATTTCTAATAGATGCAGTTGTAAATGCAGTGAAATCATGAATATGTAAAACTTCTAAATCTTTTTGCATATTTTTTAAAACATTAATTAATTTTTTTATAGCTTTTTTAGGAAGTTTGTTATTTTTATCAACATATGCAATTAAACCTAAAGTTTCTTTTTCTGAAAAAATCTTTGAGAAATGTTTTTTATTATAAGAATATACGTTCATTCTAACAGTGTTTGAACCAATATCAATAATCCCATATAACAATTTCGACACCTGTAATTAATAAAATATATATTATTTATATATAATATTATAATTATTTTTTATTATTTAAAATTATACTTTTTGTGAACAAAAATTCATAATATAAGAACAATTGAAAAAAATAAAAAAATTAGAAATAATAAAATAAAAAGAATATTTTAAAAAAAATAAAAGAATATTAAAAGATAAATTAAAAATTAAGAAAATAAATTTTTAATATATATAAATATTAAGGTTTATGTTCGTAATTATAAAAAACAATAAACAAATTAATATTTTTAAATAAAAATAACAGCGATAATTTGTTTAAAAATATTTAAAAATATAATAAAAAATATACAAAAAAGTAATTTGTAATGATTTTACATGATAAATATAATTAAATTTATATACTTGATAAATTATAATAATTTATAATGATTATACATGATAGATAATTTTTACTAATCATCAAAATTTTTAAAAATGGAGGAAAGATAAATGATTGAAATTCGCTTTCACGGACGTGGAGGTCAAGGTGCTGTAACTGCAGCTGAAATTTTAGCAAAAGCAGCATTCGAAGATGGTAAATATGCACAAACATTTCCATCATTCGGAGTAGAAAGAAGAGGAGCACCAGTAGCAGCTTTCACAAGAATTGATGACAAACCAATACAATTAAGATATCAGATTTACAACCCTGATCATATAATTGTACTTGATGATGGATTAGCAAATGTAGTAGATATATACTCAGGTATTAAAGAAAATAGTGATGTTGTAATAAATACTAGACATGACATTAGTAGTGATAGAGTACCAGTATACAAAATTGATGCAACTAAAATTGCACTTGAAACATTAGGAAGACCTATTGTAAATACTATTATTTTAGGTTATTTTGCTAAAAAAACAAATATAGTAAGTATTGAATCATTAGAAAAAGTTATTAGGGACGTATTCCCTGGTAAAGTTGCTGAAAAAAATGTAACAGCTATTAAAAAAGCTTATGAATTAGAATAGGTGATTATATGAAACCATCAGTAGGATGTACAAATAATAAACCAGGTAGTACAAGAATTAATAAAACTGGAAGTTGGAGAACATTTAAACCTATTAATCATCAAGAAAAATGTGTCAAATGTAATAATTGTTACATATTCTGTCCAGAAGGTTGTATAGACACAGAATTTAATATTGATTATGATTATTGTAAAGGATGCGGCATATGTGGACAAGAATGCCCAGTCAATGCTATTGAAATGGTAATTGAAGAATAAAAAAATTAAGGGAGAATTTAATAATATGACAAAAAAAGTTATGACAGCAACAGAAGCTATATCTGAAGCTGTAAAATTAGCTAAACCAAATGTTATTCCTGTTTATCCTATCACACCAATGACTACAGTAGCAGAACATATTGCAGATTATGTAGCTAATGGTGAATTAGATACCGAATATATTAGAGTAGAATCAGAACATTCTGCAATGAGTGCAGCAATTGGAGCAAGTAGTACTGGTGTAAGAACATTTACTGCAACTTCATCACAAGGATTAATGTATATGCATGAAGTATTATTTGCAGCAGCAGGAATGAGAGCACCTATAGTTTTAGCAGATGCAAACAGAGCAATATCTGCACCATTATGTATTTGGAACGACCAACAAGATTCAATTTCACAAAGAGATTCAGGATGGATTCAACTTTATGCTGAAGATGGACAAGAAGCATTAGATATGGTACTTACTGGATTTAAAGTAGCAGAAAACGAAAATGTTTTATTACCTGTTATGGTAACAATTGATGGATTTATTATTACCCATACAAATGAAGTTGTTGATATTCCAGATCAAGAACAAGTAGATAAATTCTTACCAGACTATGTACCTAAATATTCATATTTAGATCCTGAAAAACCAGTAACTGTTGGAAGTTTCTCAGACCCAAGATTTTATATGGAAGCAAGACATGCAATGCAAGTTGCAATGGATAAATCAGTAGAAGTATTTGAAGATGCATTTGAAGACTTCGAAAAAGTATTTGGAAGACATCATGACCTTATTGATACTTACAGATGTGAAGATGCAGATATAATCTTTGTTGCATTAGGATCTGTTTGTAGTACATTAAGAGTTGTAATTGATGAAATGCGTGAATCTGGAGAAAAAGTAGGACTTGTTAAAATATTATCTTACAGACCATTCCCTGGAGAAAAAATTAATGAAGCTGTTAAAAATGCAAGTAAATTAGCAGTACTCGATAAAGATATTAGTTTTGGTGTTGGTGGAGCATTATACGAAGATATGAAAACCAACGTAAACAAAGAAATGTATAACTTTATTATTGGATTAGGTGGAAAAGATATCACTCCAAGTACCCTTTATGAAATATTAGAATTAACTAAAAACCCAGTTGAAAAAGTTAATTGGGTAGGAATAGAGGAGGATGAATAAAATGGATATACCTAAAGAAGAATTATTAGCACCAGGACACAGAGGTTGTGCAGGATGTGGAGCTGCTATTGGAGTAAGATTAGCACTTAAAGCATCAGGAAAAAATACTGTTGCAGTAGCTGCAACTGGATGTCTTGAAGTTATGACTACCCCATATCCAGAAACTGCTTGGGAAGTTCCATTTGTTCATGTAGCATTTGAAAACGCAGGTGCAGTAGCAAGTGGTGTAGAACGTGCACTTAAAAGTCAAGGAAAAGAAGATACTCATATTATAGCATTTGGTGGTGACGGAGGAAGTGTAGATATTGGTTTACAATCTATTTCCGGAGCTATGGAAAGAGGACATAATATAACCTACATTTGTTATGATAATGAAGCATATATGAACACAGGTATTCAAAGAAGTGGAGCTACTCCATGGGGAGCATCAACTACTACCTCACCAAGTGGTAGTGAAAGTTTTGGTGAAGATAGACCTAAAAAAAATATGCCAATGATTATGGCTGCACATGGAATTCCATACATTGCAACTGCTTCAATAGCATATCCTGAAGATTATATGAGAAAAGTTAAAAAAGCAGTAGAAACTAAAGGACCTGCATATATACATTTAAACCAACCATGTACTACTGGTTGGGGATTCCCTGCATCTAAAACTATTGAAGTTGGAAGACTTGGAGTAGAAACTGGTTTCTGGCCATTATATGAAATTGAAAATGGTGAATTCAGAGTAACTTACAGACCAACTGAGAAAAAACCAGTTATTGAATATTTAAAAGCTCAAAAAAGATTTAAACACTTAACTGAAAATGAAGTACAAATAATCCAAGAATATGTAGATAACCAATGTGATGAATTAGGAATCTGAGGTGAGAATATTGAAAAAAATATTAGTACAAAGAGATATTTGTGATGGTTGTAAAGACTGCGAAAAAGCTTGTGAATCATTACATGGTACCTCTAGAATAAATATTTTAGAATATGAAGATTCTTACTATCCTGTCCTCTGTCAACAATGTCAAGATCCATCATGTGAAGTTATATGTCCTACAGATGCAATGACTAGTGAAGGTGTTGACTCAGAAAAATGTATTGCTTGTGGTTTATGTGCATTAGCATGCCCATTTGGAGCAATTAGTATATATGATAAAAGCTCTGAAAAATGTAATAGATGTATAGATAGGCCAGAAGGACCTGCATGTATTAAAGCTTGCTCTAAAAGAGCAATATCTATAGTAGATACTGATAAACTTGTTGAAGAAAAACGTAAAGAATATGTTAAAAAAGCATTTGGACACAATAAAAAACAAAAAAGTGTTTTAAGTGTTTTAACAAGTGGTGCTAGAACTCAACAAGTACTCGATAAAGGACTCTCAAATAATTAAGAAGGAGGACGAATATGAGAGAATTAGTACTAAATCCTGAAGAATGTGTTGATTGTGGAAATTGTGAACGTGCTTGTCCAAATAATGCAATACACCTTTATGGAAATGTCCCATTATTCTGTATGCATTGTAGTCCTGATAAAGCACCATGTCTTAAAAATTGTCCAACAGGTGCAATTGAATATCTTGGAGGAGCAATAACAATCAATGATGAAAAATGTATTGGTTGTGGAATCTGTAGAGATGCATGTCCAATTGGTGCAATACACATGGATGCTTCACATGCAAAAAAGTGTGATTTATGCATAAATAGAGACACACAATATTGTGTAGAATCCTGTCCTACACATGCATTAACTTCAAGTTCAGAAGACATGATTAGTAAAAAACGAGCTAAACTTGCTAAAGAGCTTAGTTTGTTAAAATCTAAAAATAGAATTTTACTTGAAAAAGAATAATTAACATTATTCTTTCCCCTATTTTTTTATAATTTTTATAAGAATTCAAAAACTATTTCTATCTAATTTTATAATTCTTAAAAAGTATTTAAATTTAATTTAGAAAAATAATTATCTAAATAAATAATTTAAAATAAAAAAAACTAATTTTAACTTAATTAAAAACAATC
>NZ_MRCT01000087.1 GCF_002208625.1 Methanobrevibacter sp. 87.7 | reverse complement strand
TTATTAATTAATTAGATTATATAATTTAATAAATATAAAAATTTTCAATATAATAAAAAAATACTCAATATTTAATAAGTATAAATTACAAAAAGAGTTAAATTATACAAGAAATACTATAAAATTTATTTAATTTAAATTCTAAAACTAGTATTATTAAAATTTTAGAGGAAAAAACTATGTCAAGTATGAGTAGTGTAGCAAGTTTATCAAAATATATTACCACACTCCCCAATATTAAATCTTCAATTATAGGAATAAGTTTAATAAGTTTCCTAACTGGGATTATTATCAGTTTATTAAATCCACCTAATGGAAACCTAATTATAGGAATCTTAGGAGGAGGATTATTTTACTTTATAACATTTGGTATTAGTTCAATAATCTCAGGTTATGTTAATCAAAAACTTAACCATTTAATGCATGGAATAAACCTTAAAAACAAACATTCAATGTTTTTATGCTTATTAAATTGTATTGGAATATGCTTTTTAACTATTTTAAGTGTAATTGTAAAAAATAATCCACATACTTATGTTAGTGCAATAGAGTTTAGTTGTATACTCATGTTTGCATTTAGTTTTCTAGTATTTTGGACTTCAACATTCATTAATCTTACTAAATCAACAATTATAGCATTAATACAACCTTTAATAATACTTATATTATTATCAATAAGTAATACTGGTTTAAATTTACTAAGTATTAATCTTGTTATAATGATGTTTGCTAAAGTATTTATTGGATCTATTATATTTTTAATTGCAATTTACTTATTCATTAAAACATCAGCAGCTCCATTAAAAAAGAATCTAAACATAAACATGCTTGAATTAATAAGCTTATTTGTTAAACATATGAATGAAGGTTCTCATGATTTAGAAAATGCATTAAGTGATGCAGGTGAAGACATCGATACTAATGTAAGTATTGTAAGTTTTAGAAATAAAGAAGGAAAAATAAAATCATTATTTATAAGTCTTTCAGTACATCCAGGACCATTTGGTAATATTGGTGGTGGAAATATGCCTACAAATATTGCAAATAGATTTGATGCATTTACAATGGTTGCTCATGGACCATCTACACATGATTTCAATCCAACAAATATTGGTGAACTTGATAAAATAGAAGAAGCAATAAGAAATGGATTAGAAAAAATAGAATATTCTCCTAAAGCAAGTAAATTTGTAAGATACAATCATAAAAGTGCAAACATTGGAGTTCAATTCTTTAATGATGGAATAGTTCTACTATCTACATTTGCACCTGAAGGTAGTGATGATATAGAATTTAGTGTAGGACTTACAATGATGATAAAAGCATCTAAAAATTTTAATACAGAGTCTACAATTGTTGTTGATTGTCATAACTCATTTACTGAAGAATCAGGAGGAGTATTACCTGGAAATCCAAGAGTATTTGAATTATTAGACACTATTGATAAAATTGAAAAAAAAGAACAATATGATGATATTAAAGTTGGATGCAGTCAAAGTCTAATAGAAACACTTGATAAAAACAATGGTGTTGGAGAAAGTGGTGTAAAAACCATGATTATAGATGTTGCAGGACAAAAAACTGCATACATCCTATTTGATTCTAATAATATGGAAATTGGATTTAGACAAGAAATCCTTGATGAAATTAAAAAACTTGGAATAGATGAAGGAGAAGTAATGACTACAGATACTCATTCTGTAAACACGATTGCAAGAGGATATAATCCAATAGGATTATCTGAAAGAGAAACAATTATAGAATATGTTAAAAAAACAATAAAAGAAGCATTAGATGATTTAGAAGAAGTCGAAGTTGGTTGTACTGTTGAAGATATTAAAAACCTTAGAACATTTGGACCAAATAATGCTACAGAGCTTATATCTACATTAAGTTCTACAATACAAATAAGTAAATTCACAGCACCAGTTACATTTCTTCTTTCATTATTCTTTACAATATGGTTAGTATTTTAACTAATCATAACTATTTTTTTATTAATTTTTTAAAATAAAATTTAATTATACTATTTTTTATAATACTTTAAATATTTTTAACAAAATAAGAATTTAAATATTAAACTTTAATCATTAATGAAAATAAAAAAGATTAAAGCTTTAAACTATTTAAAAATAAAAATTAAAATACAATAAACTAGTAGAAAATTAAAAATAAAATAAAAATATAAAAAACTAAAAAAAGAGAATAAAAAAAGTTAAATTTACATAAATGGTAAAAATTTAGCATAACTTAAACAGAGAACCCATATTAAAAACCATCCAACTGCAAATGGAAAGATACCTTTTCCAAAATAATCTCTAGAACTTTCAATGTCCTCTGAAAATTTATTCATACACCATCTACCAATACAATATGCTACAACAATACCTAAAATAGAAGCAATAACCTCATTTTTAATACCTAATGTTCCATAAGAAAACATTGCAGATAAAATTCCACAAATGATACCAGTTATAACATTTATACCAGAAATTTTTTGAATATTATCCATTATATTCCTCCAATAATAAAACTAAAAAGTATAAAATAATAATTATGAAAATAAATATTTATAATAACCTTATCATATAATCCTATGAAAAAATGATTAACGAATAAAATAAGGTTATATAATTCTAATAAAATGATTAAAAATTTAAAAGAATAATATTTATACTATTAAAATTATTTATGTAATCATATTTAAAATATGTGTTTAAACAAATAAATATTATATAATTTTATAAAATTAAAAAAAATATATTTTTCAAATAAAAATTCAACTTAAACAAATTAAAAAATATATTTTTTAAATAAAAACTCAAACTTAAAGAAAATAATCAAGAAGGATAGATTATGAAAACAATGACCAATGTAGATATTTATGCTATTACACATGAATTAAACAATCTTCTTAAAGGATCTAGAGTTGAAAAATCATATCAACCTACAAAAGATATTGTTGTTATAAAATTTCATAAAGCAGGATATGGGAGAATAGATCTTGTAATGGAAGCTGGAAAACGTATACATCAAACACAATATCCTATTAAAAATCCAACACAACCTCCATCATTTCCAATGTTAATTAGAAAAAAATTAGGTGGAGCAAATGTAGTAAGTGTTAAACAACATGGTTTTGATCGTATTGTTGAAATTACAATGCAAAAAGAACAAAAATACCGTTTAATTATAGAATTATTCTCAAAAGGAAATATCATATTATTAGATGAAGAGAATAACATTATAATGCCTCTTAAAAGAAGATCATGGAGTAATAGAGATATAAGTTCTAATAAAGAATATAAATATCCTCCAGAAAACACCATAAATCCATTAACAATAACAGAAGAAAATTTAAAAGATTTATTAATTAATTCTGAGGATGATTTAATTAGAACACTTGCTAAAAATGGACTTGGAAGTTTATATGCAGAAGAAATAATATTAAGAACAAATCTTTTAAGAGAAAAAGATAAACTAAATAAAATTGATAAAAAAATAGATACAAATAGCTTAAGTGATTTAGATATTGATTATATTTATCAAGGTTTTAAACAAATATTTGAACCATTAAAAGAAGGTAAAATTAAACCTGAAATTGTATCTGGTAAAAAAGAAGATGTTGTAGCTCTTGAACTTGAGAAATATCATGATTTTGAACATAAATATTTTGAAAACTTTAATAAAGCATGTGATGAGTTCTATTCCAAAAAAATCAATGAAACTATAAGTAATGAAGAAGAAAAAATTTGGAATAAAAAAGTTGGAAAATATGAAAAAAGACTTAAATTACAAGAAGAAACACTTCAAGGATTTTACAATACAATAGAAAAATCACAGAAAAAAGGAGAATTAATCTATTCTAATTACATAAAAATAGAATCACTTATTAATACTATTGAAACTGCAAGAAGTAAAGATTATTCTTATAAAGAAATCAATAAAACACTTAAAAAAGCTAAAAAAGATGGATTAAAAGCTGCAGAAAACTTTGTATCATTAGATAAAATGGGATCTATGACTGTAGAATTTGATAAAATCCAAATTAATATTGATACAAGAAAAAAAATTAATGAAAATGCTGAAACTTATTATGAAAAAGCTAAAAAAGCAAAACATAAAATTAACGGTGCAAATATAGCTATTGAAAATACTAAAAAACAAATTAAAAAAATGCAAGATAAAAAAGAAGTAGCTATGCAAAATATTACCACAATTAAAAAACGTGTTAAAAAAGAATTAAAATGGTTTGAAAAATTCAGATGGTTTGTAAGTTCTACAGGTTTCTTAGTAATTGGTGGACGTGACGCAAACAGTAATGAAAATATTGTTAAAAAACATTTAGAAAATAATGATATTTATATGCATGCAGATATACATGGTGCACCATCAATAGTTGTAAAATTACAAGGAAAAGAAATAGATGAACAAACCTTAAAAGAATCTGCTATATTTACAGCATCATTTTCATCTGCTTGGAAAGATGGTTATTCTACACAAGATGTATATTGGGTAGAACCAGACCAAGTTAGTAAAAGTCCAGAATCTGGAGAGTTTTTACCAAAAGGTTCATTTGTTATAAGAGGCCATAGAAATTATGTTCACAGTGCACAATTAAAAATAGCTATTGGAATTGTAGATTATGAAGGAAAAAGAGTTATGGCTGGACCTGAAGATGCAGTAAAAGCAAAAACTAATAATTATGTTTTAATAAAACCAGGATTTACTAAAAAAGAAGCAATGGCTAAAAGTATATTATCTAAAATAAATGAAGATAATCTCCTTGATTTAGATGATATTGTAAAAGTATTACCAAGTGGAAAATGTGATTATGTATAATACCTTCAATTTTTAAAAGAATATCATCTCTAAGAAAAAATAATTATACCTAAAAAAAATATGAAAAATATTATTTTAGAAAAATAATAAGTTAAAAAGAGTGTGAAAAGATTAAAGATAAAAAAATCAGTTAAATAATATTATAGAAAAAAGCATATAATAAAAAATAATTTAATAATTAAAATTTTTAAGAAATTTCTTTCATATAACCTTGACTAGAAGAATCTGGTATATATCCACATACATAAGGAATAAACCCTTCTTCCTTATGGATTTCATAAATTTCTTTAGTATTCTTATTGATACTTAAACTCCAATCACCATTTTTAATAATATACTCATCATTTTCAACAGTTAAAACACCATCCATGAACTTATCTAAAACATCAATCTCATACATAACGGGTATTAACTCTACAGGTATACTAAATTTGTTTATAATTTTTTTAATACTTACCATATATTAAACCTTTAATTAATATATTATTTTATAATTACTAATATTAATTAATTCATTATTATCTATAAAAAACATCATAAAAATACAGTCATCATTTTAAACTTAATTATATTACTTATATTATTTATATCTCTTTTTATTAGTATTTCTATAAAATTTATGTAATTTTAAGTCCAATATTTGAATATTGTATTAAATAGAAATAAGTACTTCAAAATCATTTTCTGTAAGTGTTGTGCCTTCAAGATATAATATTATTATTCTTACTAGAACAAGAAGATAAAAAAATAGACATACCATATAAAAACTATTCTTAATAAAAATAATAAAAAAAACTAATTTTAAAAATAAACAATAATTTAATAAAAATAATAAAAAATAAAAGAAGAAAAATTAATCTTCTTCACTAAAATCTGGAACAGGATAAGTTTCTCCAGGATTCATAATAACAACATCAATAGAAGGATTTAATTGTTTTACAAAATTAGAAAATACTGTTGGATCCTGTTCAATTGCAGGAAATGTATTATAATGCATTGAAATAACTACTTTTGGTGACATCCAATGAGTTGCTAAAGCACCTTCAAATGGACCCATTGTAAATTTATCACCTATAGGTACCATAAGCACATCAGGTTTATAAATTCTACCAATAATATTTTCCATATCACCATATAAACCAGCATCTCCTGCATGATAAATTTTAGTTCCATCTTCAAAAGTAAATAAGAAACTAGCTGCACTACCACCAGGAATACAATTTTCTTCTACAAAATCAATATCTGATGAATGTTTAGCATCTAACATAGTAATTCTAATATCTCTTACTGAAATTGAACCACCAATATTCATACTAACAGCTTCAATTCCTTGTTTTTGTAAAAATACTGCAAGTTCAGCATTAGTAACAACAATAGGATTATTAACTTCAGCAAGTTCAAGTAAATCTCCAAAATGATCAGAATGTCCATGAGTTAAACAAATAATATCTGGATTTAATTCTTCAACTGGAGTATCACATAAAGGATTATTACTAATAAATGGATCTATAAGAATAGTTGTATCCATAGTAATAATTTCAAATGCAGAATGACCTAACCATTTAATTTCCATAATATTCCTCCATAATATTTTAACTAATATTTATTATGAAAATAAAAAAATAAATATTTTTTCAAAATTTTTTAATAAAATAGAATAATAAAAAAATTATAAAAATAGCTAAAAATTAATAAAAAGAGTAAAATAGACAAAAATAAAAAAAAACTTAAAAAAAGAATAAAGAAGATTAACTGTTAAATAATTCATAATTAACTGGTTCAGCAATATTCCATGTTGATTCAAACATAGATTTAATATCATTAACAGATTTTTTATCTGAATAAACAGCACCATATTGGAAATCTTTATTAGTTTCATCATCAGATACAATTAAAGCATATGAATCATCTACAATTAAATTGATATTATCTAAAATAGGCATTGTTCTTACTTCAACATTTTTACCTACTAATGAACTAATAACAAGAGCTGTTGATAAATCAGAAGAATCAAAATCCTCAACAATTATTCTTGTATAAACATTTGATAAATTATTTAAGAATTTATGAGACATATCATTTAATGATTTTACAACTAATGAAATACTATTAATAGCTTCAGAAGATAATTTTTCAGATGCTTCTTGTGTTGAAAGTCTTCCTTCTGGAGTTATAACATAACTTCTAAGAAGTTTTGGAATTGGAAGTGATTCTGGATTATTAGGATCTATTTTAATTTCATTATCTTCTTCAGGTTCATTTACTTTATTTAATCTAGCAGGAGTAGGATTTCTATAATTATCCTCTTCAGGCATAGTATCTAATTCAAATGGTTGACCATAAACTTCAGAATCATCTAATTCATAATCATCATATATCCCATAATTTTCATTATTATCTGGCTCATCATGTTGAACTTCAATAAATTCATGATTATTTAAATCATCATAATTATTATAATTAGATGAATTTTGTTTATACAACATTGCTTCATCATTTGATTTGACTAAATCCTCATCAATATTATGAGATTTATCAGATTCTGGAATTTTAGAAATATCAAATCCATTAACTTGTTTTTTAGCCGGACGACGTGTAACTTTTACAGGTCTTTCATAATTAGGTGTAAAATGGTAAGTTCTATCTGTGTAAGTAGATTTAGTAGGTTTTACTTTTAAAACAGCTTTTGATATTGCATCATTTACATTATCAACACCATCATAAAAGTCATCTACTTTATTAGTAAGATGATCAGGTGCGTTTTTTAAAGAATCAAAATTAAATTCAGCCATATCCTCAACATTTCTTTTGTCAAGATTAAAAGGCATACTGTCACTAATTCCTTTTGAATTTAATTTATTAAATTTTGTATTAGATTTAGTAGAATCATTTAAAACTTTTTTAGTATTATCCATAGAAATAACATTAGTTTCTTTAACAATCAAATACAAACCAGCTAGAGCTAGAATCAATCCAATTATAAGAATAAAAGATTTTAAATAATAAAATATATTTAATATAAAAATTGCTACACCAATAGCAAGCAATAAAAAACCTGAAAAAACTTTTAATAAATTAGCCACAGACTACACCTACATTAATTATTTTATACATAATTCAATTAGAATTATAATAATAATAAATATTAATATTTATACTTTATAAACATTTAAAGTTTATTACTATAATATAAAAATTAATGAATTTAATGAAAATTTAATAATATTTTCCATTATTAGAAGACTATTTTTTAATTTAAAAATTTTATAATATAATAATAAAATAAAAGACTAATTTCTATTGAAATTTTTATTCTATACTATAAGAATTAAAAAAATATAAATT
>NZ_MRCT01000086.1 GCF_002208625.1 Methanobrevibacter sp. 87.7 | reverse complement strand
GTCTTGTTTTTCTTTATTTTAGTTTTTATATTCTTTTTTATATTAATTTTTTATTTTAATATTTAATTTTCTATTTTTATTTTAGTCTAATTTTTTATTTTTTTTAAAAAATTAAATAATAAATAATAAATATTTTGTTTATCAAATCTATTTTTAAATGTAAAACATTTTTTTATTTAGGAGGAATTTAATGTATTTAGGAAGAATTTTAGCAGTAGGAATGAATAGTGATAAGAAACCTTTTGTTGCATATAGGGTATCAAGTAGGCATTTTCCTAATAGACAAGCAAAAGTAAATGGTAAGGAAGCAGCAATAATTCCTAGACCTGGTTTTGAAACTGATATTTTTAAAAATACATATATTGCATATAATTGTATTAGAATTGTTAATAATTTAGTTGTTGTATCTAATGGTTCTCAAACTGACGTTATTGCAGATAAACTTGCTATGGGTATGAATATAAAAGATGCACTTGCTTATTCTCTTTTAACTATGGATTATGAAAAAGATGATTATCATACTCCACGTATTGCTGCTGTTGTTACTTCAAGTACTAATGAAGATGAATATGAAGCATATGTAGGTATTGTAACTGATTCAAAAATTCTTGTTGAAAAATTAGATTATGGTCAAGCAGTATATATTTCTGTATATGAACATCAAGAACCTCATACTGTAGAATATGATGCATCTACTAGTGAAGAAATTGCTCAATATATTTTTGATCAAGGAGAATTTGCAGATTTTGAACATCCTGTAACTTCTGTTGCTTCTGTTTATGATGATGGATGGGATACTTCTGCAATAGTGCCAGATTTTGATGAATAAATTATTTAGTTTATAATAATTTTATATACTAAATTTTACTTAGTTTATAATAATTTTTAATATTTTTAAATAGAAAATATTATGATATATTAATTTATACTTTTTATATGTAGAATATTTCATTTTTATAAGGATATTAGTTTATGTTGTTGTTGAATGTATTTAGTAAAAAATTTAAATTGTGATGATATTATGAGTTTAGAATTATTTGGATTAGAAGGAATTCCTATAGTTAATAAAGGGGAAAATATTGCAGGATTAATTTTAAAAGCATTGAAAGATCAAGGAAAAACTCTTGAAGATAAAGATATTATATTAGTTGCTGAAACTCTTGTTTCTAAAGCTGAAGGTAATGTTATAAAATTAGGTGATATTTTGCCTTCAGATGATGCAATATTAATTGCTAAAAAATCTAAAAAAGATTCTAAATTAGTTGAGGCTATTATTCAAGAGGCAAGAGAAGTTGTTGCAGTAGGACCTGATTTTGTTATTACTGAAACAAATCAAGGATTTGTTTGTGCAAACTCTGGAATTGATGAATCAAATGTTGGTGATGGATTAGCAACTCCTATGCCAGAAAATACAGATTTATCTGCAAGAAAAATTAGAGAAGAGCTTGAAGAAGTTACTGGTAAAGAATTAGCTGTAATAATTACTGATACTCAAGGAAGAGCATTTAGGGTTGGTGCAGTAGGTGTTGCTATTGGATGTTCTGGTATTGATCCTTTATGGAAAAGACAAGGTGAGGAAGATTTATATGGTAGAAAATTACATAGTTCTGAGGTAGCTACTGCAGATGAACTTGCAGCTGCAGCTTCATTAGTGCAAGGTCAAGCTGATGAAGGTTTACCTGTTGTTATTATTAGAGGATTTTCTGCATTTGATAATTTAAGAAACACTGAAAGTGATATTCATCCACTTCTTCGTCCTAAAGAATTTGATGTATTTAGAAATTAAATTTTTCTTTTTTAATTTTATATTTAGGTGCAATTATGAAAATCACTGTTTTATCTGGAGGAACTGGAACTCCAAAATTACTTCAAGGTTTAAAAGAAATTGTTGATGTGGAAGATTTAAGTATTATTGTAAATACTGTTGAAAATAATTATTTTTCTGGAGTTTATATTAGTGGAGATATTGATGTTGTAATGTATACCTTAATAGACATGATTGATGAAGAATTTTGGTATGGTATTAAAGGAGATACATATGTTACAAGTGAAACTCTTAAAAAATTAGGTTGTCCTGAAAAATTAAGAATTGGGGATAAAGATCGTGCAATAATGATTCAGAAAACTAAATTATTAAAAGAAGGATATAAATTATCTGAAATTGTTGATTTACAAAGAAAAAAATTAGGTATTAAATCTAAAGTCATGCCTATGAGTGATATTGATTCTGATATTTATATTGATACTGATATTGGTAATTTAGATTTTCATGATTTTTTAATTGATAAACAATGTAAGCCTCAAGTTAATGATGTTGTATATTCAATTGTTCCTCCTGCTCCAGAAGTAATAGATACAATTAAAAATTCTGATATGGTTATTATTGGTCCATCAAATCCTATAACTTCTATTATGCCTATTGTTTCAATTGAGGGTGTAAAAGATGCATTAAAAAATAAATTTGTTGTAGCAATATCTCCTATGGTAGGTGAGGGTGCAGTAAGTGGCCCTGCAAGTAAGTTTATGAATGCTTTAGGTTATGAGGCATCATGTATAGGTGTTGCAAAATTATACTCTGATTTTGTAGATAAATTGATTATTGATTCTCAAGATGAAAATTTAAGTGAGGATGTTAAAAATATTATAGGTGATGTTGGAATATGTAATACTATGATGAAATCTTTAGATATTAAAAAGAATCTTGCAAAAATGGTTTTAGATTCTTATAACCTTTAGATATTGAAATAATCTTTTTAAATAGTTTTAGATTATTATAAAAATTAATTTTATTTATTGTTATATTTTTTAATTATAACTTTAAATTTAATTTTTTAATTTTTCATGTTTTTATATATAAATCTTAATTTTTAAGTAAAACTAAAAATAATTAAATACTATTAAAATAATATAGTTTATTAATGGTGAATAATATGATTCAAATGACATTAATACAAATTGATAATTATGGTCCATGGACTGTTACTCCAAGACCTCGTAATGAGTCTGACCTTCAAATCTTACAAGCGGAATTATTTGCAGATGTTCAAAGATTAGTTGCAATGAAAAAAGGATTAGTCTTCTTTACAAGATTTGATAATATGTTAGCTATTACAAATGGTTTAAATAAAGAGGACCATTTAAGAATACAAAGATCTATAAGAAATAGATACCCAGTTACTATAAGTATGGGTGTAGGTGCAGCAAAAACACCTCATGAAGCTCAATTAAAAGCAACTCTTGCATTACAACATGAAGGAGGAGCTCAATCATCTAATAGGAAAGAAATATTAGCTATTGATTCTATGGCTGATTCTGATGATTCTTATGTTCAAGTTGCTCATGTTGATATTAATAGTGTTACAGAAACATTAACTGATAAAGAATCTGCTTTTGATACTAATTTTATGGTAAATAAAGCACAACATTATTTAATGACTAAACTTATTAAGAAAGGAGCATTATTATTCTTTATTGGTGGAGATAATTTCATGGCTCCATGTAATGGTTTATCTGAAGAAGAAATTAAAGAAATTTTAATTAAAATTAAAGAAGAAATAGGAATTGGTCTTAAAGCAGGTATTGGTAGAGGTAGAAATGCTGAAGATGCTGCATATATGGCTGATTTAGGTTTAAGAAAAATCCGTAGAGGAAATAATGTTGAATGGACTGAAGTTTTTGAAAAAGGTTGTTAATTTATAAATTTTTAATCATATTATTCTTAAATAATTTTTTATGATTTTTAATTTTTTTCTACTGTTTTTTATTTTAAGGAGCGTTTTATATATTAAAGTTTTAGCACCTATGGCAGGTATTTGTAATGGAGATTTTGCATTAAAATTAATTCCATATGGTTTTGATACAGTTACATTAGGTGGATTTAATATTGATAAATTATCTATTGATGCTGGCTCTAAAATTATTAAAAGAGGAAGGAAAGAATTTAACATACCTTATTCTAAGATTATAAGTTTCATTGATGATGAAGCATCTAAAGTTAAAAATAATTCTGATGCTCAAGTTTCTGTTAATTTAAGAAGTGTTAATCCTGATAGAATTATTGAAGTTAGTAAATTAGAATCTGTTGATATTGTTGAGATTAATTGTCATTGTAGACAAGAAGAATTACAAAGAATTTCTTGTGGTCAAGCAATGCTTGAAAGACCTGATTTAAAAGATTATATTAAGAAAGTTGTAGATAATTCTGATGCTCAAGTTTCTGTTAAAATAAGAGGAAATGTTGATGATGTAGATACATTAGCTATTTCAAAACTTATTGATGATGCTGGTGCAGATTATTTGCATGTTGATGCAATGAAACCAGGTATTTTTGATGCAGATTATGATTTAATAAGTAAAATATCGAATAATACAAATATTTTTATTATTGGAAATAATTCTATTGATAGTTTAGATAAAGTACATAAAATTTTAAATGCAGGGGCTGATGGTTTTTCAATAGCTCGTGCTGCAATAAATGGAAAGTTAAACTTTGATTTAAATGATATTTAGGAATTTTAATTAAATTTTATTAATATTTAATTAATTGTATTTTATTATTTTTTTAAGCTATTTTTTATTATTTTATAAGTTTTTTTAGGTTATTCTATTTGTTATCCTAATTTTTCTAAATTCAAGTCTTTTAATTTCATAATTTATACTTTATTCGTTATTTTTAGAACAATATTAATTTTCCTTCTTTTTTAGTATTTATTTAAAAAATTATAACGGGGTTATATCAATTTTATTTTTTATAAAAACTATTATATAGTAATTATTCTAAAATTAATATTATATTATTTGGAATTTTAAAAAATAATTAGTTTAATTTTAATTTTTAATCTTTATTTTAAATTAAATATAGTTTTTAAAATTCTATTTTTTAGAAATTTTTATAAATAATGATTTTTAAAATATATTGTAAGTATAATTTTTTTATTTAATGAAAAGTATAAATTTATTTATTATTTTAATTTTCTTATAAAGGTGGATTTATGAAGTTTATTACATTAAAAAATATTAGTAAATCTTTTAATGGGGTTCAAGTCTTAAAAGATATTAATTTAGAACTTAATGAAGGTGAAACATTAGGTATTTTAGGTCGTAGTGGATCTGGAAAATCTGTTTTAATTAATATGATGCGTGGAACTAAAGAATATGCTCCTGATAGTGGAGAAATGATTTTCCATGTAGCAATATGCCCTAAATGTTTACATGTTGAAGCACCTTCTAAAGCTGGAGAAAAATGTCCTGAATGTGGAGAAACTCTCGAATTAAGAGATATTAATTTATGGGATTGTGACAGATTAGAATTCAATGCAATTAAAAGAAGAATTGCTATTATGCTTCAAAGAAACTTTGCATTGTATGATGAAGCTACTGTAATTGAAAATGTACTTAAAGCAATGGGTGATGAAGGAGAATATGAAGAAAGAATTTATAAAGCTTTAGATATTCTTGATATGGTTCAGATGAATCATAGGGTTACTCATATTGCTCGTGATTTAAGTGGTGGAGAAAAACAAAGAGTAGTAATTGCAAGACAAATTGCTAAAAATCCAATGTTATTCTTAGCTGATGAACCTACTGGAACATTAGATCCACAAACTGCAGAAACACTTCATCAAAATCTTCAAGATGCAATTAAAGATAAAGGAATTACTATGGTAATTACTTCTCACTGGCCAGAAGTTATGGAAAAATTAGCAGATATAGTTATCTGGTTAGAAGATGGTGAAATTGCACATTCTGGAGATCCTGTAAAAGTTGTAGAATCATTTTTAGATACAGTACCAGTTCCTAAAAAAGTAGAATCTCATGAACATGGTGCACCTGTTGTAAAAATTGAAGATGTTAAAAAACATTATTATTCAATTGAAAGAGGAGTAGTTAAAGCTGTAGATGGTGTTTCTCTTGAAATTAATGAACAAGAAATATTTGGTCTTGTTGGATTAAGTGGTGCAGGAAAAACAACTTTAACTAAAATGATTAAAGGTCTTACTGAACCTAGTTCTGGTAAAGTTTCTATTAAATTAGGTGATGACTGGATTGATATGTCACAACCAGGACCACTTGCAAGAGGTCGTGTAATTCCATATATTGGTTTATTACATCAAGAATTTTCATTATATCCTTATAGGGATGTTCTTGGAAACCTTTCAAATTCTATTAGTCTAGATTTACCTGCAGAATTTGCTAAAATCCAAGCTTTACATGTTCTTGAAGCTGTAGGATTTACATCTCAACAAGTAAGTGAAATCTTAAATAAATATCCTGATGAATTAAGTGAAGGAGAAAAACATAGGGTAGCTATTGCACAAGTTCTTATTAGAGAACCTAATATAGTAATGCTTGATGAACCAACTGGTACTATGGATCCAATTACAAGAGTTATTGTTACTGATTCAATACTTAAAGCTCGTGATGAATTAAAACAAACATTTATTATTATTTCTCACGATATGGATTTTGTTCTTGATGTTTGTGATCGTGCTGGTTTAATGAGAGGAGGAAAACTTTTAAATGTTGGTACTCCTGAAGAAATTGTTAAACAATTAACTTCATCAGAAAAAGAAGATATGCTTAAAAATCAATAATTTTTATTGATTTATTTTTTTTTATAAAATTTTATTATTTTTTCATTTCTTGATTTTTTTAATTTTTTATAAAACTTTATTTTTTTGTGATTTTATACTATAAAATAATTACTTTTATAAATTATAAGATTTATATCTATGAATGTTATAAAATCTTATTATTAATTAAATTTTTTATTATTTTTATAATTACTTTAATTTATTTATAAGATTTATTTTCTAATATGATTAAATTATATTTTTATATAATTGGAGGAAAAGAATATGTCTTGGGATAATATGCCTTCACATATATGTAGAGGAGGAGATCTTAGGGGATTAACTTTTTGTTGTCCACCAGTTAAACCATGTCCACTTTTAAATGCTTTACGTGAAGCTGGACTTTCACCTCAAGAATATGTAGATATTAAAACTAAATTTGCTAAAGAAACAAGATTAGGAGAAGGTCCTGGAACATGTTTCGGTTCTTTAGTATGGTGTTGTAAACCTACTAAACCATGCCCATTAAGAGATATGTCTATGAGAAATATTAATATGAGCATTGAAGAGTATACTAATTTAAAAAAACAATTATCTGAAGAATTAGTTTCAAAAGCTAAAATTAAAAATACTAATGAAGAAAATATAACTGCTCTTGTAGATGCATTTCAAATTGAACCAGATGAAGCTGAAAAAGTTTTATCTGATTGTGGGGATGATTTAAGAATGGCTATTAAAATTTTAAGAGTTAAATCCTTAAAACAAGAGTCAAATTAATTTTTATACTTTTTTTATCTATTTTTTTATATTTTAAGTGTTTATTATGTCCTGGTTAAGTCTTTATTTTAATGTTTCAAATAAAAATGTTTTTGTTTTAGGTACTGGTGAAGTTGCTAGTCGTAGAGCAATTAGATTTTTGGATAAAGGAGCAAATGTTATTCTTGCTGGTGATAAATTAAATAATTCTGTTATTGAAAAAGGTGGAAAACTTATTAAAATATTTACAGATTTATATAAATTTGATAAAGATACTCAAATAAAATATATGGAATCAAATAAAAAAATTATTAAAGAAGAAGTTGAAAAAGCAGATTTTGTAATTATTGCAACTGGTGATTACGAACTTGCAGATTATACTTCATTAATTTCTAAAGGAAAATTATTAAATAGGGCAGATAAAACTGATGATGGTAATATAATAGTTCCTACTAGTTTTTATATTGATGATGTTGAATTTTCAATATTTACTGGTGGTAAAAGTCCACTTATGGCTAAGAAATTAAGGCAAAAAATTCAATCTATTATTACTGATGAAGATATTTTAGAAATAAAAATTCAGGATTATGCAAGAAAAGAACTTAAAACTAAAATAGAAAATCCTAAATTAAGAAAAAAGGTTCTTTATGAAATTTTAAATGATTCTAATATAAAAAATAGTATTAAAGATAAAAACATTGATAAAATTAAGATCTTTGTTGATGAAATAATTAATAATAATATTTAATTTTTACTTTATTTTATTATATTTTAGTTTTTTTTTTATTATTTTTGTTTTTTTTTTTAGTTTGTTTTTTGCTAGTTTTGTTTTTTTTTAGTTTTTTAATAAAAATATATTTTTAGTATATTTTTAAAAAAAGTATA
>NZ_MRCT01000085.1 GCF_002208625.1 Methanobrevibacter sp. 87.7 | reverse complement strand
TATAAGTTATAAGTTATAAGTAAAAATTGATATTAATTAAAAATATTTAATTATTAAAAAAAGTTTGATAAAGAGTATAAAATAGGTATAATAATAAAAAAGAATTAAATATTAATTTCTAAAGAAACTTTATTTCCATCTTTTAAATTTAATTTTTTTCTAAGATTATCTTTAGCAATAAATTCTAAATAATTTTCTTCATGAGTTGTTTTATCTGGAAAAACAATAGCTCCAGTAACAGAATTTTCTAATTTTGCTTTAATATATTTAACTCCACCAAAACCTTGATCAGATTTAATTACATTATTACAACTATTTTTTATATTATTAATTTTATTAAGATCTTTTTCAGGAACTGTAAGATTTAAAGTACCTGGATAAGGAATAAAACCACATTTAGCTTTAAATTGAGATTTATAAAAATCTTGACCTAAAAAATATGCAGCTTTTCCAAAACCTGATGTAACAGTACCATTAATTTCCATAGTATACCTCTTTATAAAAAAAATTCTATTAATTATTATAGTTAAAATTATATTTAAATATATAAATATATTAAAATCCAGTATTTAAAAATAACTAAAATTTTAAAAAAAATTAAGAAAAAAGAGAATTTAAGTAAAAAAATAATTCAAATTAAAAAAAGGAATATAAAATTATATATTAATAGAAAATAAATAGTATATTAAATAGAAATTAATTATTCTCAGGGCGGAGTGAAATTCTCCACTGGTGGTAATTTAATATTATATTAAAAAGTCCACGAGCACAAGAGTGTTGATTTGGTTAAAGTCCAAAACCAACGGTTAAAGTCCGGATGAAAGAGAATGTAGAATATATAATTATTTAATTAATTATAAGTATAATATCTTTTTTTGCCCTGATTCTAAGAAATCTAGAACACTATTTAATAAAATCGAGGAGATTACTATGAATCAAGAAAATATGCTAAAAGGAACATATGAAGAACGTGTAAATACTGCTATAGATTACCTTAAAAAAGGTAAAGGAATTATAGTAACAGATGATGAAGATAGAGAAAATGAAGGAGACATGTTCTTCTCATCAGATTATCTTACAAATGAACAAATGGCTCTTTTAATAAGAGAAGGTAGTGGAATTGTTTGTTTATGTATGAGTGATGAAAAAGCAGATGAATTAGAATTACCATTAATGGTAAAAGAAAACACAAGTACTTATGGTACAGCATTTACTATAAGTATTGAAGCTGCAGAAGGAGTTACAACTGGTGTAAGTGCAGCAGACAGAGTAACTACAGTAAAAGCAGCATCTAAAAAAGATGCAAAACCTGAAGATTTACATCATCCAGGACATGTTTTCCCATTAAGAGCTAAAAATGGTGGAGTCCTTGAACGTGATGGTCATACTGAAGCTAATATTGATATGATGAAATTAGCTGGCCTTACACCATGTGGTGTATTATGTGAAATTACAAAAGAAGATGGTACAATGGCAAGAATGCCAGATGTTATAGAATTTTCTAAAGAAAGAGATATGCCTATTGTAACCATTGAAGATATTAAAAAATATAGAAAAACCCATGAAAATTAGATTTTTTTAAATAAAAATTTAATTTTTTTAAAACTTTTTTTAAAACTTTAAACAATTCTTAAATAAAAATCTTAATAATTAAATATCTAAATATTAAAAAACTACTTATTTTAAATAAATTTATTATATTAAATAATCTTATAGATTATTATATTAAATTAATAAATCATAATTTCTAAAATTTAAAGTTAATAAAATAAATTTTAAAGATTAATTTTCTATTAATAAAAATGAGGAATTTTATATGGAAAGTAAAATTATTAAATCAGATGTATTGATTATTGGTTCTGGAGGGGCAGGATCAAGAGCAGCTATAGAGGTAAAAAAACAAGGATTAAAACCAATTATAGTTTCAAAAGGATTATCATTTAAATCAGGATGTACTGGAATGGCAGAAGGTGGATATAATGCTACATTCGGATTTGTAGATTCTGAAGATACAAAAAAAGCACATTTTGAAGATACATTAAAAGGTGGAAGTTATCTTAATGATAGTAAACTTGTAAATATTCTTGTTGATGAAGCACCAGCTAGATTAATAGATCTTGAAAATTATGGTGCATTATTTGATAGACAAGAAAATGGTAAACTTAATCAAAGACCATTTGGTGGCCAAAAATATAGAAGAACTTGTTTTTCAGGAGATAGAACAGGCCATGAAATTATAACTGCACTTAAAGAAGAAGTAACTAAATTAGGTATAGAAACAATTGATGAAGTTATGATTACAAAATTAATTAAAAACACTGATGATTTCCCAAAAGTTATAGGTGCAGTTGGATTTAATTTAAAAGATTCTAGTACAATATTCTTCCAAGCAAAAGAAGTAATTATTGCAAGTGGAGGAGCAGGACAACTTTATCCAGTAAGTTCAAATACAGTACAAAAAAATGGTGATGGATATGCACTTGCATGGGATGCAGGAGCAAATTTAGTTGATATGGAACAAGTACAATTCCATCCAACAGGTATGGTTAAACCTAAATCAAAAGCTGGAGTTCTTGTAACTGAAGCAGTACGTGGAGAAGGTGGAATACTCTATAATAAAAATCATGAAAGATTTATGTTTAATTATGATGAAAGAGGAGAACTTGCTACACGTGATATAGTTGCAAGATCAATATATAATGAGATTCGTGAAGGTAGAGGTACTGAAGATGGAGGAGTATACCTAGATATTAGTCACCTTGATGATGATATTATTGATGAAAAACTTGAAACTATGGTAGAACAATTTAAAGATGTTGGTGTAGATATTAAAAATGAGCCAATGGAAGTTGCACCTACTGCTCACCACTTTATGGGTGGAGTATTTATAAATGAAGACTGTAAATCAACAATTGAAGGTTTATATGCATGTGGTGAAGCTGCAGGTGGAGTTCATGGAGCTAACCGTTTAGGTGGAAATGCACTTGCAGATACACAAGTATTTGGAAAAAGAGCAGGAAAAGCAGCTGCAATAGCATCTGAAATTGAAGAGTTTGAAATTAATGAAGAAGAAATAGAGAAAGAGGAAAAACGTATTAAAAATCTTATATCTAAAGGTAATATTAAACCAAAAGAAGTTAAAAATAAAATTAAAAAAATAATGTGGGAAAATACTTCTATTATACGTGATGAAAACCATTTACGTTTAGGTCTTAAACGTCTTCTTGATTTAAAAGAAAATGAACTTCAAAATATGGATGTTAAAAACACTAAATATTATAATAAAGATCTTCAAAATGCATTAGAAGCAATAAATATGTGTGAAGTCGCAATACTTGTTGTAAAATCAGCAATATTAAGACGTGAAAGTAGAGGTGCACACTTTAGAGAAGATTTCCCTGAAACAAAAAAAGGTTGGCAAAAAAGTATTGTTTTTGGACCAACTAAAGTTAGATTTGTTAAAAGAGAAGCAAAATTTACTCTTGATGAGTAAATTAATTTTTTCTTTTTACTAATCAATAAATAAATTTTAAATTTTAATGATTAATAAATGAATCCTTAATTAAAATAAAAAAATAAATTATAAATCTTAATAAATAAAAGACAGAATCCTTAATTAAAATAAAAAAATAAATTATAAATCTTAATAAATAAAAGACAGAATCCTTAATTAAAATAAAAAAATAAATTATAAATCTTAATAAATAAAAGACAGAATCCTTAATTAAAATAAAAAAATAAATTATAAATCTTAATAAATAAAAGACAGAATCCTTAATTAAAATAAAAAAATAAATTATAAATCTTAATAAATAAAAGACAGAATCCTTAATTAAAATAAAAAAATAAATTATATAATAAAAAAAAGTACTTAAGAAATCTAAATAAAAAAAATAAATTTAATTATTAGATTCTTTTAAGCTTAATAAATCAGATATTGCAGTTTTAGTATTATCAATAATACTTTGCTCATTAAGAGATACTAATTTTCTATTTTCCATAAGAACTTTTCCATCACAAATTGTAGTATCAACATTATCTCCATTAACAGAATATACAAGATTAGCACATAATGAATTTCCAAGTGGAGTAAAATTTGGACGATTAGTATCAACAAGAATAATATCTGCTTTTTTACCTACTTCTATAGATCCAATATCTTTATCTAAACCTAAAGCATGAGCACCATTAATAGTAGCCATTGAAATAGTCTCTTCAGCAGATAAAACTTTAGGATTAAAAGTTGAAACTTTTTGCAATAAAGCAGCAAACTTCATTTCTTCAAATAAATCAAGATTATTATTACTTGATGCACCATCAGTACCTAAAGATACACAAATATCATTATCTAATAACTTAGCAATAGGTGCAACACCTGAAGCAAGTTTCATATTACTACAAGGATTATGAGAAACTTTAACATCATTTTCTTTAATTAATTTAATTTCATTATCAGATAACCATACACAATGAGCTGCTAAAACATCTGAAGATAATAAACCAAGTTCATCAAGATATTCAAATGGTCTTTTACCTCTAAGTTCAAGACAATCATCAATTTCTTTTTTAGTTTCATTCATATGAATATGAATTCCAACATTATACTTATCTGCTTCTTTTCTTACTCTTTCAATTAATTCTGGAGAGGTAGTATAAACAGAATGAGGTCCAAACATAGTAGTTACTCTACCATTAGCATAATTATTAAATTCTTTGATTAATTTAATATTAGATTTAAATTCATTTTCTCTTTTTTCAGCATCACCAAAATCAATCATACCATAAGATAAAACTCCTCTTATTCCAGATTCTTTTACTGCACGAGCGACATCACCCATATAAAAATACATATCAGTAAAAGTAGTTGTACCAGATTTTATCATTTCTAAAGCACCTAACATTGCACCAGCATAAGAGTACTCACTATTTAAATTTGCTTCCATTGGCCAAATATAATCATTTAACCATGAATCTAATTCTAAATCATCAGCAAGACTTCTAAATAAAGTCATAGGTAAGTGAGTATGAGTATTTATAAGACCAGGCATTACAATTTTACCTTTAGCATCAATAATTTTTTCTGCATTAGAATCTTCAATATTTTCACTAATTTCAGAAATTTTATTATTTTCAATTAATATTGAGGATTTACTATATTCTACTTCTCCATTAAGTTTTGGATTTAAAACAGTTCCATTTTTAATTAAAATATTACTTGTTTCCATAAGATATCACAATAATTAATTAATAAGATATAAAAATATAATATATATAATTATATTTTAATAATATTTAAAAAAAACTAAATTATATAAATGATATTTAGAGGAAAATACAATTTAAGATAATCATAATCTTATAATTTTTAAATTAATTAAATTATCTAGGTAATGTAAATGAAATTAAAAATAGCTATACCATCAAAAGGACGTATAAGTGATCCATCAATAGAAATACTTGAAAGAGCTGGTTTAAGATTAAAAGACAGTACTAATAGGAAATTAATGTCAAAAACATTTAATCCAAATATAGATGTTATGTTTACACGTGCTAGTGATATTCCAACATTTGTAGAAGAAGGAATTGTAGATATGGGTATTACTGGCCATGATTTAATTAAGGAAAAAGATGCAAATGTTGAAGAATTATTTGATTTAGATTTTGGACAAACAAAACTCGTACTTGCTAGTCCAGAAACATCAGATATTAAAAGTGTTAATGATTTAACAAGTGATATGAGAGTTGCAACTGAATTTCCAAATTTAACAAAAAAATATCTTGAAGAAAATGGAATAACTGATATAGAAATTGTTAAACTTGCAGGTTCAACAGAAATTGCACCATTAATTGGTATTGCAGATGCAATTACTGATTTAACAAGTACTGGTACTACACTTAAAACAAACCATCTTAAAATCATAGATACAATTCTTGAAAGTTCAATTAAATTAATAGCTAATAAAGATAGTCTTAAAGAAAAAGAAAACCTTATTAATGCTGTTGAAACTGGAATAAAAGGAGTAATTAATGCAGGAAATAAAAAATTACTTTTAATGAATGTTAATAAAAATGATCTTAATAAAGTAAAAGATGTTATTCCTGCAATGAGTGGGCCAACAATATCTGAAATATTATCTAAAGAAGATATGGTTGCAGTTCAAACAGTAGTTGATGAAGAAGTAGTATTTACATTAGTAAATAATTTAAGATTAGCTGGTGCAAAAGACATTCTTGTTGTACCAATTGAAAGAGTAATTAATTAATTAAATCTTTAATTAATTATTTACTTAATTATTATATAATTTTAAAATCAATAAAAAAAAGTTTATTATCTTAAATATAAAATAAACATCTAATAATATTTTTAATATATTAAGAAGATTTATTATAAAAATTAAGAATCTTATAGAAAATATTTTTTAATTTAAAACTCTAAATACTTCAATATTTTACATAATTTATAAAAATAATACTAAAAACGACATTATTCTAAATCTATTAAAGAATTTTATAAAAACAAAGGGAATGAATCTTTTAAAACTATTAAATGTTTTAAATATAATAAAATTACTTTAGAGAGATAATATGAGAACCCTAATTATTTATGATAAAATAAATAGTAATGCAGAAAACCTATCAAAAGAAATATTAGATAATATTAATTGCGAATTTAAAAGAGCATTCCCTGTAAAAAAAGCTAAAGATACATGTTTATTAAAATATGATTTCATAATATTAGGCGGATCTATTAAAAGAGGAAATATTCCAGGAAACTTAAAAAGATATGTTAAAAGAAATATAAAAACACTAAAAGGTAAAAACTTTGCATTATTTATTATATGCTATGATAGAGAAAAAGTAGATAAATATTTCTATAAATCATTTTCAAAAGAACTTGTTAGTGCCTCATATACTAAAAAATATTTCTTAGAAAGAAATAAATCTGGAATATTTAATAATAAAAATAAAATGGACTCTGATGAGATTAAAAAACTAAATAAAAAAAATGTAAAAGAGTTAATTAATGAAATAAATGAAATGAATGATAATTTTAAAAATCATAATAATTAATCATGTATACTAAAAAATACTTAACAATACTACTTAAGATTATAATAATACACTAAAAAAACATCTAAAAACCAAATTTAAAAATTAAAAAAAATAAGAACAACACTAAAAAAACATCTAAAAACCAAATTTAAAAATTAAAAAAAATAAGAAATTAAGAATTTTTAAAAAAATTTTAATTATAATAATAAACAAACAATTAAAATAAATTTCAATTTTAGGTGATTACAATTTTTAATCTAAAAAATGTTATATCAATTAATGATTTTGATAAAGAAGATATAAATTTTATTTTAGATGAAGCAACCAAACTTGAAAGTGTTGCTAAATCTCAAGTTAGTTCTGATTTATTAAAAGGTAAAATACTTGGAATGATGTTTTTTGAACCATCTACAAGAACTAGATTATCATTTGAAACATCAATGAAAAGATTAGGTGGAGAATGTATAGGTTTTGATAATAGTACTTCCTCTTCTATTGTAAAAGGAGAAAGTATTGCAGATACTGCAAAGATGATTGAATCATACTCTGATGCACTTGTAATAAGACATGAACTTGAAGGAGTATCTAAATTCATATCAGAAATTGTAGATATACCTGTAATAAATGCTGGTGATGGTGCAGCTCAACATCCAACACAAACATTACTTGACTTATACACAATGAAAAAAGAATTTGGACATATTGAAAACCTTAAAGTTGCACTTGTAGGTGATTTAAAATATGGCCGTACAGTCCATTCACTTGCATATGCACTTGGATTATATAATGTTGAAATGACATTTGTTGCACCAAAAGAACTTAGAATGCCTAGAGAAATTCTTGAAGATCTTGAAAAGAATAATATTAAATTTAAAGAAAATGAGAATCTTAATGAAGTTATAGATGATATTGATGTATTATATGATACAAGAATTCAAAAAGAAAGATTCCCAGATTTAGAAGAATACTTAAAAATTAAAGATGCATATCTTATTAATCATGATATGTTAAAAGGAAAAGATCTTATTGTAATGCATCCTTTACCAAGAGTAAATGAAATTGCATATGATGTTGATAATACAAAACACAATAAATATTTCCAACAAGCATTTAATGCTGTTCCAGTAAGAATGGCTATATTAAAAAATTTAATATTAAATAATCCTAAATTTCCAGAATAATTTAATATTAAAAAACAGTTTTTAGATTAAAGATTTTTAGGTTTTATAATTATTATAAAACCATATACTATTTTTTTCATAATATTAAAACTTTATAATAAAATAATTTCTCTAAAAC
>NZ_MRCT01000083.1 GCF_002208625.1 Methanobrevibacter sp. 87.7 | reverse complement strand
TTCATCTTTATTTATTATGTAATTTTAATTGAATTTTTAAAGTAATTTTTATTTTTTAATCATTTTTAGAATTTAAAACTTTATATTCTAATATTAAATCTTTTCCTGTATTATATGAATTTTTTAGTTCTAATTTAACACTATCTTTCATATAATCGAAACCTTCACCATCAAATAATGTTTTTGCATCTTTTCCACCTACAACCATTGGTGCAATACAAAGTCTAATTTCATTAATTAATCCTTCTTTTATCATTGAGAAATTAAGTGTTGAACCTCCTTCTAACATAAGTGTTTTAATTCCTTTTTTATATAAATAATCCATTAATTCAACTAAATTTACTTGTTTTTCACCTGATGGAAAAATATCTGCATATTTAGATAGTTCTTTAATTTTTTTATTTTCTTTATAATCATTTGCTACTGCAATTATTGTTGGTGCCATATCATTTAATACTTTATAATTAAGTGGTGTTTTTCCTTTACTATCTACTACTACACGTATTGGATTATCTTCTTTTTTAGCAGGTATTTTAGATACTGTAAGTTTTGGATTATCTTCTAGTACAGTATTTATTCCAACCATTATTCCATCAACTTCATATCTAAGTTTGTGAACTCTTATTAAGTCTTCTTTACATGATATTTCTGATGAGCCTGTTTTTGTAGCTATTTTTCCATCTAATGTCATTGCAGCATTTAGTATTACATATGGTTTCATATTATCAACTTATTATTTATTTAATAATATTATACTTTATATATACAAAGTATTTTTATATATTTTATACTAATTTTTAATTCTTATTTTTCAATTTGAGTTTAATTAATTTTTTAATTTTATTTAAATTTTAATTTTTATTTTTAGGTATAACTAAACATTTATATATTAGTTCTATCTAAACTTTAATTAGGAAATTTAGGTATAACTAAATTTAAAATTTTTAACAGATTTCTAAATTTCTTGAATTTATTAAAAATTCTAAATTTTACATAATGATTATGGTCATTATAAAATTCTAGGGTTTTAATAGATTATTAATTTATTTAGTAATTATTTATTTAATTACATAAAGGTAAATTAAAAGATTTTAACTATTTCAATTTTAAATAGGAAGGTGGATTTCAATGATTAAAAGTTTAGATCAATTAAAAACAGGTGAAGAAGGAAAATTAGTTTCCTATAATGATGGAGGAAGTACTGAATTAAAACGTCACTTAATGGGTATGGGTTTTGTTAAAGGTTCAAAAATTCAACTTAAAAAAATTGCTCCATTAGGGGATCCTTTTGAATATAAAATTAAAGGATATTCTATCTGTTTAAGGAAAGAAGAAGCTCGTAATATTGAAGTTGATGTTGAATAATTTTAATTTACTTTAACAATTTAATAATGGAGATTGTTTATGGAGAATATTAAAATTGGATTAGCAGGTAATCCTAATGTAGGAAAAACCACTTTGTTCAATAATTTAACTGGGCTCCATCAACACGTTGGTAACTGGCCAGGTAAAACAGTAGAACAAGCTGCAGGTCACTTTGTAGAGAATGGTGAAAGAATTGATGTGATTGATTTACCTGGTAATTATGCATTAAGTGCTCATTCTATTGAAGAAATTGTTTCAAGAGATTTCATTGTAGATGAAGATTCTGATGCTATTATCAATGTTATTGATGCAGCTAATCTAGAACGTAATTTATACTTAACAGTTCAAATGATGGAGTTAGATGCAAATTTAGGTATCGCTCTTAACATGAACAAATTAGCACGTAAAAATGGAATAGATATTGATGTAGATAAATTATCCGAATTATTAGGTGTTCCAGTAGTTCAAATTGAAGCTAACTCTGATATTGGTCATAATGATCTTATGAAAATGATTAAAGATCTTAAAGACCATCCTATTGAAAGTAAAAGGAAACTTGTTTATGGTGAGGAATTAAAAGAACATCTTGGTGATTTAGCTAAATTAATTTCAAAAGATAATAATTTACTTGATGTTTCTCCTTATTGGACTGCTATTAAGTTATTAGAAGATGATGAAATTGTAATGGATAAAGTTCAACAATCTTCTATGTCTAACCCAATATTCTTAGAAGTAAGAAAAGTTAAAAATCATTTAAAAGATCTTTACGGAGTATCTGCCGGAGAAGCAATTGCTAATGCTCGTTATGCTTTTATTGATGGTTTAATTAAGGAATGTGTACAACTTCCTAAAAATCCAAAACCAACAATGACTGGAAAAATTGATAGGATTGTAACAAACAGGGTTCTTGGTATTCCTATCTTTTTAATTATCATGTATATTGTTTTCCAAGTTACATTTACATTAGGTTCACCAATTCAAGATTGGCTTGATTCTATTGTTACAGCTATTGCTGATGGAACTGTAGCATTGATTGGTGAAAATGCTTTAAGTTCACTTTTAGCTGATGGTGTAATTTCTGGAGTTGGAAGTGTTTTAAGTTTCATTCCTCAAATTGTTTTACTGTTCTTATTATTAAGTATATTAGAGGATAGTGGTTATTTAGCAAGAGCTGCTTTCGTAATGGATAAAGTTATGCACAAAATTTTAGGTCTTCATGGAAAAGCATTTATTCCAATGATTCTTGGATTTGGTTGTGGAGTACCTGGAATTATGGCAACACGTACACTTGAACATGAAGAAGATCGTTTAGTTGCAATGTTACTTGTACCATTTATGTCATGTACTGCAAGATTGCCAGTATATCTTTTATTTGTTGGTATATTCTTTGCTTCATCTCAAGCAAATGTAATTTTCTCATTATATTTACTTGGAGTAGTTGTAGCTATTATTGTAGCGGCTATTATTAAAAAATTATTCTTTAAAGGAGTAAGTACACCGTTTGTAATGGAATTACCTACTTATAAAATCCCTACTGTTAAAGGTGTTCTTATGCACACTGGTGAAAAAACATGGGGATTCGTTAGAAAAGCAGGTACTATTATTTTAGCAGCAGCAATTATTGTATGGGTATTAAGTTACTTCCCAGCAGGTGTTGATTATGGATCACAAGCTAGTTATATTGGACAATTAGGTACATTTATTGCACCAATATTTAGTCCATTAGGATTTGGTAACTGGCAAGCTTCCTCTGCATTAATCTTTGGTATGGTAGCTAAAGAAGTTATTGTAGCAACCTTAACTTCAGTATTTGGTTCATTCCCTGGTGGAGCTACTGCAGGAATTACTGCAGCATTTACACCACTTACAGCATATGCATTCTTGGTATTCTGTTTATTATACATACCTTGTTTTGCAGCATTAGGTACTATAAAACAAGAATCTAATGGTTGGAAATGGCCTGCTGTAATGGTTTGTACTTGTTTAATTACTGCATATGTAGTATCATTTATTGTATTCCGTGTCGGATTACTTTTAGGATTCCATTAAAGTAAATTAAAACAAAGGGATTAAATATTTATTGATTAATATTTGTTTGTATAATACAAACTTATATTCATATCAATATTTTTTATATTTATTAGTTCTTTGTAGAATTAATTAATCTTATATTATATTTTTTTATGAGATTAATTAATTTTATAAAATACTATAAATTTTAAACACATTATTAAATTAGAATGTAATTTAAACACTTATTAGAAATAGTTATCGGTGATTATATGAAGTCTAAGTCCTGTTTAAGAGGTATTAATTTAAATAAGAATGATGATAAAAAAGAAGACCAAGATAATCAAAAGTAAAGTATATATGACATTAGTTATTGCTTTTATTATCTTGGCTTATTTAAAACTTGATTCCATAGTTTAAAGAAAATTTACTAATTCCTCCTTAGTTTTTTATATACATTAGTATTTTTTCTTTAATTTTATCCTAAGAGGTGATAAAATGAAAATTAAATGTAGAATGTGTGGATATGAATATGATCCAGAAGAAACTCAAGAAACTTGTGATGGTATTGGATGTTGTGGATGTGAAGAATGTAATGAAGCAATGTGTCCAAATTGTGGATATATGAATACAATTGCATATGAAGAAGAATTTGAGTTTATTGAAAAACTTAAAGCTAAAATTAAAGATAAAATTGCAGCAAAATAATGTTTTATTTTTAATTTTATAATTAAATTGAATATTAAAAAAGGAGAGTATAATAATGGAAGATCATGTAAGACCACCATGTTGTCAACATAAAGATGATGATGAAGAAGAATCTCAATCACATAAAATTTTAATGAAGATTAAAAATTTCTTCTTCGGATGTTGTAAATAATTTTTTTGTTTTTTTATTAATTTTTTATTAAATATCATTTATTCTATTAATTATTAATTATTTAATCTACTTTTCACTTATTTTTATTTGTTTTTATTAATTTTTATTCATATTTTTGTTTGTTTTTAATTTTTTTGTTGATTAAATGCTTATTAAAGTAAATATCTATTTTTTTTACTGTTTTTATTGTTTTTTCTTTGTTTATTTTTTTTACTTGGGGTTTATTGATTTTAATTAATTTAATTTTCATTAAATTTTTACATAATATTTAATTTATTTTTTTATAAAAGAATAATTATAAAATAAAATTATATTATATTTTTTAAAAAGAATAATATTATAAAAATTTATTGTTATTTTTTTATAAAAATATAAATATTATAATCAATATAAAAATAATCATTTAGGAATTTAATAAATGATAAGACTAGGATTAAAGAATGATAAAAAGGGATTTATACATTAATCAATTAAATGATCTTGTTAATACTAAAACTCTTAAGATTTTAACTGGGGTTCATGGTTGTGGTAAATCTTGTATTTTATTATCATTTGCTGATAGTCTAAAAGATGAGAAAAATAATGTAATATATTTAGATTTTAATTCATTAAAAAATAGAAATTATACTTCATACCTTAAACTCTATGATTTTTTATCAGAAAGAATTATGGATAATAAAATGAATTATATTATCTTTGATAATATTAGAAAAGTAGAAAACTGGTATGAAGTTATAAATTCACTTTCAGTTGATTATAATAATATTGATTTCTTTATTTCTGGTTTATCTGAGAATCTTGAAGATAGTGAATTATCAAAACATCTTTCTTGGCCAATTATTGAAGTAAATATTCTTCCATTATCATTTAAAGAATATTTAAAATTTAATGATGAATATTGGGATGATGATTTAGATATTAATGGTAAATTTAAGGATTATCTTCATTTTGGAGGATTTCCAGTAATATTTGAACATAAAAAATCAGATTTAATCTTTAATAATATAATTGAAGGTATATACAATACAATTATTTTTAAAGATTTAATTTCAAATTATAAAATTAAAAATCCTCTACTTCTTAATGAAATTTTTTATTTTACTATTAATAATTTAGGAGAATATTTATCTTCTAAAAAAATTTCAGAATACTTCATAACTGAAGGTGTAAAAACTACTCCAACAACAGTTTTAGAGTATTTAAAGTATTTTGATAAATCTTATCTTTTTTATTCAGTTAAAAGATTTAATCTTAAATGTGATGTATATCTTAGAACTCTTGAAAAACATTATGTCTGTGATTTAGGACTTAGAAACTTTATACTTGGTTTTGATGATGAATATTCAAATGGAGTTCTTGAGAATTTAGTGTATTTTGAACTTTTAAGAAGAAATTATAAAGTTTCAACAGTTAAATATAATGCTCATAAAGTAGATTTTATGGCTAAAAGTGTAGATAAGACAATTTATATTCAAATACTTAAAAATTTAGATGATGATTTATTAAATATGAAATTAGATGATTTAAATTCTATAAAAGATAATTATGAGAAAATGATTATAAGTTTTGATAAAACACATATAAAAAATATTCATGGAATTAAGATTGTAAATATTATTGATTTTCTATTAGAAGAAGATAATTTAATTGCTTAAGCTATTTAATTAAATATTTTATGATAATTTTGTCTTAAGTTTTAATTAATTAGTTTATTGCTTATTTATGAGTTTATTATTTAAGGTCTTAATTAGTTCAATTATAATAATCTTTATTTAGAATAATTTACATTAAGGAAGTTATATTATGTCTAATAAAAGAAATTTAGATAAAAAGTTTTTAGAAGCATGTTCATTATATGAAAATCATGATTTTGACATTGCTATGGAAATATTTAATCAATTGATTTTAGAAGATTATGAAACTGAGACTATTCTTCCATATTTAATAAAATATTATTTAAAAAATAATAATACAAATAAGGTTTTAGAATATTTAGATTACTATCTTGATGATGATTCTTCTAATTATGAACTTTTAATTTTAAAAGCATCTATTTTACTTAGAAAATATAAAGCAAATGATGCATTAGAAATTGTTAATTATATATTAGAAAAAGATCCTTTAAATGATTCTGCAATTATGATAAAATTATCTTCTCTTAAACATTTAGGTATGATTGATGAAATTAATAGTTTTCAAGATAATTTAGGTTTAAACTTAATTAATGATAATGAATTATCACATTTAAATAATATTTCTTCTAATAAAAACAGTTCTTCTAATAATAATATAAAATCATCATTAAATAAAAATAATAAAATTCCAAAAACAGAAGAGGATTTAGGTTTTGTAACTGCTGATTCTTATTTGGATAATTCTTCATCTAAAAATATTGAAATGGTTAATAAAGATAATAGTGATGAAAATTTAGGTTTTGTAACTGTTGATTCTTATTTGGATAATTCTTCATCTAAAATTAGTGAAGAGCTTAATAAAGATAATTTTACTGATAAGGAATTAAGTTTTGTAACTGCAGATAGTTTATATTCTAATAAAAAAGATACAAATGATAATATAGATTCTAAAGAGGATACTAATTATAATAATATTATAAATGATTTTGTTTCTGCTATTGGAGATAATATATATAATGGTAATAATTCTGATTTAATTTTTAATGAAGAATCTGATTATGATGAAAGTTCAAATTCTTTTAATGATAAAAATCAAGAAATTTCTATAAATACAGATACATCAACATCTAATAATATTGAAAGTTCAGATGAAGATATTGTTAATAAAGAGATTGATAATAGTATTGATGAAGATAATTTAGATTCTATTGATTTAATTAATGGTTCTTTTAACGAAAATAATTCTGAAGATTTAACCACATTTGAAATTGAAGATGATGTTGATTTGCCATTAATTACTGAGGATTATAGTAAAGATTTTATGGATGATGAAGATGATGTTGATTTGCCATTAATTACTGAGGATTATAGTAAAGATTTTAGTAATAAACCTGAAATTGATTTAGACTCTTTATTTAATTTTGATGAAGATGGTAATTTAATTGATGATGATTTTAATAAAGGTTTAAATGATGTTAATAGTAATGATGAATATGATTCTGTTATGGAAGTAGATGATATTAATGAAGAACTAAATAAATCTGATTCTAATAATAATGAAATAAGTTCTGATTTAGATAGTGTTGATAAAAATTTAGAAGATTCTGATTTTAATAATGATAATAATGAGGAATCATTAAATAGTAAAAAGGAATCTGTAAATTATAATAATAAACATAAACGCTTTAATCATCCTATTAGAATGCATCATTTCCGTGAATCTACTTTAGATTCATTTTTTAATTTTTCATAATTATTAAGTAATAAGTATAATTTACTTAATTACTAAATATTAAGTATAATTTAGTTTGATTAGTAATTATTAATGTTTTAATTATAATAAAATTTTTTTAATTTATATTAAATTATAAAGTGAATATTTTTCTATGACAAATAATGATTTTGAATTAGCAAATAAGTTTTTTAATAATAAACAATATGATAATGCTATAAATATTTATTCTAATTTATTAGATAAGAATTATAATGAAATTGAGTTAATTCCTTATATTATTAATTCTTATATTGCTTTAGATGATTTTGATTCATGTATTAAAATTTTTAAAAAATACTTATCTGATTCAAAGGACTCTGATAATGATATAAATATTTTAAATAATTGTTTAAATTTACTTAAAACATTAGAATTAGATGATTATGATTTTAATTTAAATTCTGCTAAAATACTTATTCAGTTTGGAAAAACTGATGAGGCAATTAAGTATCTTAATAATATTTTAGAAAATAATCCTGAAGATACTGTTAGTTCTAAATTGAAAGCTATTTTATTATATGATCAAAACAAATTAGAGGAATCTTTAAGTATATTAAATAATATTTTAGATAAGAATCCTAATGATTATCTTGCTCTTCAGTATAAAGGATATGTTCTTTTAAATCAGAAAAAATTAAAAGAAGGTATTGATGTTTTTGAAAAGGTTTTATCAATTTATGATAAAGATTATAATATTTGGAGACAATTATATTTTGCATATGCTTATTCTGGTGATTTAATGAAATCTTTAGATGTAAATAAAAATGCATTAAAAATATTTCCAGATAACTATATTTTATATTATGATAGATTAGAATTATTAGAAAGTATTAATGATTATAATGGTGTTTCTAATACTTTAGAAAAACTTAAAGAGTTAAAACCAGAATTTTTTAATGATTAATATTTTAAAATTAATATATTTAATTAAATAAGTATTATTAAAATTTTTTTATAAAAATTTAATTATTAGTTTTAATTAA